>JAUZOQ010000021.1 GCA_030706385.1 Bacteroidota bacterium
ACCAAGTGATTTATCGGCAGCTTCCGGCATAATGGCAGCAACATCTTTTCCCGGCTGATACCAGAAGATCAATCCGTCATCATAAGTAATGCCATCTTGCGGATTGAGATGTTCCGAGGTTTTTTCCCGTACCTGAATTGGGATCAGACGGTTCAGACTGCCGCTGACATCTTCCATCCCTTTCATTGCTTCTTTGATCTTTTCATTGGCAAGTTGCAGGATGGAATCGAGGTTCAAGTGCTTAATCTGTGAATGCAATTCCTGCATTTGTACCTGGGATTTCTCTATTGCATACTTCACAGCTTTATTCGCCTCTTTGAAAATAGAATCAAGATCGATTTTCCTGAGTTCGTTCGTCGCTTCCTGAATCTGGATTTGCGCTTCTTTCATGGCATCCGGTACAGCCTGTTCAGATTTACTGTTCAGTGAATCTTTGCGGAGGACTTTCTGCATTTTCATGAAGACCATTTTTTTCGGTTTCCCGGGTGCAGAACCAACGCTATCGGTATTGACCATAATATCTATGTTATTCGTACTGTGATTTTCTCCAGTCGAGTCAATTGTGATATTCGTATTGATCAGGATATCCTTGTGAAATACATGGTGGCCGGATGTAGAATCGAGATTGCCGATAGTAAGTTTATCGAGATCAGCATCATCGCCACCAACCTGAATGTTGGCAATGTTTACAGCGTCTTCGAGATTGGACGAATTGTCATCATCATTATCGGCATCGTTATGCATCCGATGTTCATTGATCTCCATGCTGCGCATTTTCGTCCCGTCTATATTGCTCGTAAACTGCATGAGACGTTTATTACCTTTGGAATCGGTAACGATGAGAGGAGCGAAAGAGGGAACATCGGAGGATGTACTTTCTTTATCGCCACCAATGATTACTCCCCACGATTTCCGTGGAAAGCTAATGGTAAAGACTTTTCCATTCTCATTTTTTTGGGTAAAACTTACGGTGCCATCATCCTTTTTTGAAATGCCCATTTTCGCATACTTCTCCGGAGCAAGCGTTACCGCCTTGATACCAGTGACCTTCAAAGGTGTCGGTACCGAAGGTGGTAAGGGCGGAATAAGGGGAATAGGAGGAGTCGGAGGTGTCGGAGGAGTTGGCACATCGTCGCCATTCTCGTTGGGAATGATGAGTAGCTTCTGTGTGGCATTCGGGTTTTCCTTCTGATCAACAAACGTTGCTGAAGAAGCTAATGACGGAGTTGATACTTGGGTGGCCGAAGTTCCTGAAGTGCTCGAGATTTGCGGAGATCCGCTCAATGCCAGGTAACCAATGAATGCTGAGGCAGCGAGTCCGATGGTAGTCATGATAATTCCTTTCGGTGAATAAATGAATGACGCAGGCTGCACTTGTTCTGCCTTACGGAGAAGTTCGCGGGCATTCTCTTCTGAAATAACAGGCTGTTCCTGCCGTGCTGCGGCAAAAAGATCATCGAGATGTTTATTGCTATTCATAGGATGTTCCATTATTTCATACTTCTTCTAATAGAGGAATTGGCGAAATTGTATCCGGTCTGGCCGATCGATTGCGAAGGTGCCGGAATGACATTTCGCGGTTTCAGATCGGCTCCGAGCAGCTTTGCAAGTTTTTGCCGGCCTCGCGCAATGCGCGATTTCACTCCGGAGAGACTTCCGCCTTGAATGAGGCGAATCTCCTCGAGCGAAAGCCCGGATATCTCGAACATAACGATCGCCTCTCGTTGCGATGCGGGTAATTTCCTCAGCGCAGCATAGAGAAGATCGATCTCCGCACTCAGATCGGGTGCAGGATTCGGATCGCGGATCTCAAGAGCAAGCTCGGAATCATAGGCGACTTTCCGTTTATTCCGCCAATGCCATCGTTTATTCAGGCGTGTGGCAGTCGTGAACAGATAGCTTGAGAAGCTCTTCTCATCGCCGGTGATCGTAGCAAAATGCTCGTAGGTGATCAGTATCGCCTCGCTAACAAGATCGAGAGCGGTTTCCCGGTCCCGGGTGATTGCGCGGCAATACCTTGCCAATCCGGGTCGGATCGGCTCCAGTAGTTCCAAAAAACGCCGTTGTTCCTCTTCTAAGAGAAAACTCATGCAGTGTTATAAGTAAAAGTAGCCGCGCGGTTACAATGGGTAAGAGACAGAAGGAGGATAAAAGTCGCAGGTGATCAGAACTATGTGACTGCGGGGAGACCGAGATGGGCGAATCTACGAAATCCCGATCTATTTTCTCCCCACATGCATCGTCACGATACCTGCGGAGAGGTCTTTCCATTCGGTTTGGGAAAAGCCTGCGGTCTGTAGCATCTTCATGATCTCTTCTCGTTCGGGGAAGCGTTGGATGGAGTCGGGTAGGTATCTGTAGGCCTCAGTATTTCTGGAGATCGTTTTGCCAAGAAGAGGAAGAATGGCACGGGAGTAAAATGCATAGAGCTGTTTCATCGGAACGGTGCGCGGCTTCGAGAGTTCGAGGTTGACAAAAATGCCTCCAGGCTTTAGGACTCGGGCGATCTCCTTAAAGGCAACTTCAAGCCGCGTGAAATTTCTTGTCGCAAAACCGATCGTTACGGCATCGAACGTGCCGTCGGGAAATGATAACGCTTCAACGTCACCTTCTCCGATAGTGATCGATGCTTTGCGCTCGGCGATCTTCTGTTCGAAAATCTCCAGCATGGGTTTTGCAAGATCGATTCCGGTTATCTTCGCATTTGGTATCTGCCGCAATATTTCAAATGAGAGATCTCCTGTGCCGCAGGCAATATCAAGAATTCGAGGCTCTGCAATTCCGGCTACATGCTTTTTGATCAATCCCGCTGCTTTTCGACGCCAGCGATAGTCCATTCCGAAGGAGAGGAAATGATTGAGGAAATCATATCGGCCGGCAATATCCGAGAACATCGTGCGGACATACGATTTCTTCTCATCGGCAGTCGTGAAATCAAACTGAGTTTCCGGCATTACGAAAGTACAGATTCTGTGATCGAAACATGTTTATCGTCAACTCTCAATTTCGCTCCGTAAGGAATCGTCCACTGTCGCGGAATGTGGCCGAAGGGAAGATTCGAAAGCACGGGGATTCCGAGCTTGCCAAAATAATCACCAAATACTTGAGGCACTGTCAATGAAGGCTTTCCTTTCTTCGCTTCGCATTCGGTAAATTGACCGAGCAAGATCGCCTTTGCCGAATCAAGGGCCCCGGCAGCTTGAAGTTGTGCGAAGTACCGATCGATCCGGTAGGGCTCTTCACCGACATCTTCGAAGAGGAGAATGCGATCATTCAGCGGAGGGACGAAAGGTGTACCCATGATGGATGAGAAAACGGTAAGTGTTCCGCCGATCATCCTGCCTTCAACCGGTTCAAATCGCGCCTTGCCCAATAATTTTATTTCTCCGCTAGCAGCAGGAAGTTTTCCATACGGTTTGTTCGAGGTAATTGATCGCCACATACATTCCTCGGCGAATGGGTCGAAGCCATCCCAGATATCTACTCCGGGCATCGGCCCGAAGAAGAGCGATTGCAGCCCAGTCTTTTTGAAGATGGCACTGAAGAGAGCAGTGGCATCGCTATAACCGACAAAAATTTTCGGATTGCGTTTGACGAGATCGTAATCAACGAAGGGCAGCAAACGGATGGTGCCATATCCGCCTCGAATGAAAAAGATCGCCTTCACTTTTTTATTGGCGATCATTTTATGAAGATCGTCCAGCCGTTCTTTATCGGAGCCTGCAAGATAGCCGCGTTCACGTTCGATATGCTTACCGAGCAGCACCGTATACCCAAGCTGCTCGAAATATCGAACACTCTTCGATATCTTTTCGGCAGTTTGCGGAGTACTGGCCGGAGCTATGAATGCAATGGTATCGCCGGAAGTAAGAGCTTTTGCTTTGAGCATAAGGTAACGTGAGTATCCGCCATGATTGTAGCTAAGCGGCAGGACGTAAAACACAGTTTGGTGTAAGATTATCGCAACTCAGGTAGTGGGAATGGGCTGCGGTTTCGGAAAATCAGAAACTCCAACCCTCTTCAGCCGGCAACTTCAACAGCCGAGGATCTCTTTGCAACGATCGCCTTTAGCTCATGGCCAATTCCGATCATTGTCCGGTGATCGAGGGGATACTCGAGAACAACATGTAAAAGGCTCAGGAAGTATAATACCTGCAGGCCTATAAAGTAATCGTAGTAGTAGAGACCGAGGGAAGCGATCCATAAAATGAAAACAATTGCAAGGCTTTTCTTCGGGATCAGATGCCATTTGATGATCGAAGTTTTCGAAAACCAATTAAGAAAATGGTAGGTGTAACTGAAAGCTATCAAACGCATGACGATGATGCCCGTGTTCGACGAAAAGAGAATCTCGGCCAATCCCTGAGTATTGAAGCTTACTTTCTGCAATCCAAGAACATTCATCAGATCCAGATTCAGCCCTGCGAAATATTGATAGCTCGATTTCACATAGTAGCTTAAGCTTCTATCCATCTGCGGATCGGGAGTGATCGAAAAAATGAGAATGGTGCAGATCACGAAGACAACGAGTGAAAGAATCCCCGTTGTGCTCTTATGCCGGAGGGCTCCGTAAAGGATAAAGCAACCGGTAAATATGTAAACATGAACAATTGTCGGAATGAGATTGGCAAATACCATTCCGAAAAAATCAAGTCTCGAAAGCAGCACAGAACTTGCTCCGATAACAAGAAGAGCTGCTATCTTATGCCAGGTTTTCTTCATCGTCGTCATCGCTAATGCGCCGAAAAAAGCGACGAAGGCGAGGCTGGACATAATTTCGATAAGTCCTGCTCGCTGAGAATGCTGATCGAGCGTCAGATAATGAAAGAGTGCGATCGAGCAGCAAAGTGCTGCGAGCATGAGATAGTCATATTTGCCACTCGTAAAATATTTCTTACCGTGCAGCCAGGGAATCTCCGTAAAATAATGGAGCGGGCCGAGGACGGCGAAGGAAAACAGGAAAAGCTGAAAAGGGAATAGAAATGCCAGAAGGCATGAGAGAAGCATGAGCCCAATGTTCAGGCCGTCAATGGATCTTGTTGTCACACTGAACTAACCGTGGAGAAAGAGCGAAAAGTTCGAAAATGCTATACAATGCGCTTTCTCTTGTCCATTGCCCATTGATCGTTAAAAATTGCCGCCCAAGATGAGATACAATGCACGGAATTGTGTACCGCCGGTACTCTTGAAGAAATCGGTCAGGCCCCATTCATATTCAAGATCGAACTTCAGGAAGAGCACTCTGACGCCGCCTCCGATTATTGCCGCTGTTCGTGCGAAATTAATATCGTTCTTTGTAAATGCCGGTCCCGTGCCTGCTGTGATCTCATCGGTATAGCTGACGAGAAAGGATTCCGAAAGCCCGGCCCGGACTTCAACGTTTACCGGAGCCTCTTCGAAAACTTTCAATCCTACCTGGAGCGGAACACGAATATAATTCGAACGCATTTTATGATCGGTACCATTATCAAGCTGAAGGGTACTTCCGTATGAGGCAAATTCGACTGCCGGTTCGAAGAAGAAATTCGTTCCAAGGCTTCCTCGGACTCCGAGCATATATCCCAGGCTAGAAACAGCATCGCCAAGCGGAGGTACTTTATTGAAATAGGCGAAATTTATTCCGCCGATTATTCCGTACTCCATTTGAGCATGCGCTACCGGTGCAATGGATCCGAGGAGTAAGAAGAGTGCTAAAGCGATTTTTTTCATAGACATATACTATTAAATAACCATTAGATTGGGGAAGATACAATCATTGTGCCAAGTTCGGGGGATCAAGAATCGAAAGGGGACTGATTGGCGAGATTCGACATTGAAACACGAAGAATTAAGCCGAAAGTTCTGGGTTTTCTCCAATTAGCAGGGATGAAAAATGAAAAAAGAGGCAAAGACAACAGTCTTTGCCTCTTTCAAATACCATTAGTACGCTACTTGATCGTATAGCTAGTCAGCTGTGAAGAGCCGAGACTTCCAAGATCGGCGTCAATGAGGCCGATACCTTGAGCATAATAATACTCTCCGGTACTTGTTTGCACGACAACACCATTGAAGGTTGAAGAATAATCAAGGTGCACATCGATAACATTCTTGTACGTTTTGCCCAGAACGATATGTGTCATGCCTTGCTTTGCATTCGTGAAAGCATAGTGCGTCGCCAATCCATTATTCGTGATATCCCATGCCCAGGTAGAGCCGGGAGCTTCATTGACTCCGATGAACTCTCCGGCGACCGGTTGACCCGAAGGACTGAAGTTGATGTACGTTGTACCGGACTTCCTGACAAATCCTCTGCCGGATGAAGCCGTGTTATTGATGATCTTCCATGAGTGCCCGTTGAATGTTGTATCACCGACGATTGAAACGGTATAGTCGGCAAAGCCTGTATAATGCCATGATGAACCCGTCGAAAGCGGGAAATAGGACGTTGAATCTGTTGCGTTAGACTCTGTACTATTGTTATTAGTCGTAGGCGCAGTTGGGCTGCTGCTGCAACCAACCAAAAAAGTGAATGCGGCGAGAGCCAGAAGGCGGAATGAATTTTTCATGATGTAGTAGAATAAGATGAATAGGAAAGTTCAAATATACGATTGAAATCGACGTTCCACAGTATACTGTGGGATCCGATCACCTTATTCCAGAATCACATCAACTCTATCGAGACGATGCTTCACACTGTCGGCGATGTCGGCAAGCCGGCCGCACCGATATCGCCGCGCATTTGGCGCTCTTCATCGTCAAGCCTGAGCCCTGGCCTGCTATGACGCAGCTTGTGATCTTCTAACTTACTGATGGAGTTGAACTTCTCGCCACAGATGTCGCAAACAAATTCTTCGGTTTCGATAATTGGAGATTCTTTTTCTTTCGTTTCCATAGTCGTAATTTGATTTATCATTGTACAAAAGAGGAGAGTTTACATTCGTGAATTTGGAATGCAATAGTTGTTCCACAGTGAAGCATTTGAATACGTCTAAGGTCTTACAAGTATCTTCTTAATCCCACAATCTCCTCAAATCGTGGTTCAGACGGCTCAGTCTCCGTAAATTTGCATAACTATGCCGAAACGGACTGATATTAAATCCATACTCATTATTGGCTCGGGACCTATTGTCATCGGGCAGGGCTGCGAATTTGATTACTCCGGTGCTCAGGCCTGCAAGGTCCTGCGCCAGGAAGGATACCGGGTGATCCTGATCAATTCCAATCCTGCAACGATCATGACCGATCCGGAAATGGCCGATGCTACCTACATCGAGCCGATCACTCCGGAATATATCGAAGCCATTATCGCGAAAGAACGGCCCGATGCTATCCTCCCAACCATGGGCGGGCAGACGGCGCTGAACGCTGCGATGAAATTGAATGAACTCGGCATTCTCGAGAAGTACGGAGTCGAACTTATCGGTGCAAAACCCGATGCCATTAAGCGTGCCGAAGATCGCGAAGAATTCTTGGCAACTATGACGGCCATAGGACTCGAAATGGCGCGGGGCGGATTTGTGAAAACGACGGATGAAGCGATGCAGCTTATCGATTTAGTCGGCTTTCCTGCAATTATCCGTCCAAGCTTCACACTTGGCGGAACAGGCGGCGGCATTGCCTGGAATCTCGAGGAATTCCGGGACATCGTGCAGAAAGGTTTGGATGCTTCTCCGGTAACGCAAGTGCTGGTCGAAGAATCGGTGATCGGCTGGAAAGAATTTGAATTGGAAGTGATGCGCGATATGGCCGATAACGTCGTCATCATCTGCTCGATCGAAAATTTCGATCCGATGGGAGTGCATACGGGGGATTCGATCACCGTGGCTCCGGCACAGACACTCTCGGATAAAGAATATCAGAAGATGCGCGATGCTGCGATCAAGGTTATCCGCGCTATCGGAGTGGATACGGGAGGATCGAATATTCAATTTGCCGTTAATCCCGCCGATGGCAGAATGCTCGTCATCGAAATGAATCCGCGCGTATCGCGTTCATCGGCTCTTGCTTCGAAGGCAACAGGTTTTCCGATCGCAAAGATCGCAGCCAAGCTTGCAGTGGGCTACTCGCTCGATGAAATTCCCAATGACATCACGAAGCTTACACCGTCCTGTTTCGAGCCAACGATCGACTATTGTGTTGTAAAAATACCGCGCTGGGATTTCGAGAAGTTCAAGGGTATCGAAGCGACGAGTTCACAACTTGGAGTGCAGATGAAATCCGTCGGTGAAGTCATGGCCTTCGGCAGAACATTTAAGGAAGCATTCCAAAAAGCAATTCGATCACTCGAGCAAAGCAGATATGGCCTCGGCTCCGATGGCAAGGATGAGTTCGAGATCGATGAGATGTCCGATGTGGAAAAGATACGCACGATGGAGATCATCCGCGAGCGCCTCGGTCAGCGCCGCAGCGATATGATCTTCACGATCCGATATGCAATGAAGCTTGGTATGAGCCGCGAACAGATCTTTGACATTACGAAGATCGACCCCTGGTTTCTCAATCAGTTAGAACAAATCGTCAGAAGAGAAGGTGAGTTGAGACAGGCCGCAGCGCTTGTCTGAACTCGGATTCGTCGGATTATTGGATCAGCCGGATACAGGAACTTCCATCCGGTAAATTTCTTTCTATTCTTATGAGGATTCCCACTCATTAACGGGGGCAGCCTTCCGGCGCCTAAGATTAGCGGGAACATACAGAATAATCATCGACTCTGGGAGAACATCCCAAAGCACGAAGTTTCAGATTGCACACTGATCTGAGTCATGCGGATCATTAAACTGGTCACTATCTGTCTTGCCGTGGCAATGGTCTTGCCCGGATATCTCTTTTGCCAGCTCTCATGGAAGAATATTGGTGGCTTCGGTCCGATCGCCATGATCTATTTTACCGATGAACTTCATGGATTTGTAAGCGTTGGAACTGCGCCGGGCGGCCCGCATCAGATAGTCCAATTATTCCGAACGACAAATGGCGGTGAAACCTGGCAGGAATGTACGGTAGATAAACTTACTTCGGGATACGGAATAGCCGATATGTTCATGGAATCCAACGGGCAGGGTTGGGCATGCGGAGGATGCGATGCAGGGTATACGCTTTGGCACACAACGGATGATGGCTTGACCTGGAAGACTGTGGGCGCAGCAGATAGAAGATTTGCCGAGGCGATCAAGATGACAAAGGCCGGAATCATCGTCTCCGATTTTTACGAGCAGCACGTTCGACTATCAGTCAATGGAGGTGCGAGTTTTTTTGATATCTTCGCGCCGCGAAAGCCGGATGATCTACTTGGTATGGATTTTTCCGACAGTGTACACGGAGTCCTCGTCGCAAGTTTCCGCACCGATAATCCTTGGTACTACACAACGGACGGAGGTATGAAGTGGGATTCATCGAATATCAGCATACCGGCGTGGACGGTTTACGGACAAAAAGGTACTTCTAATTTTTTTGCAGTTCCGGAAGGGTACACGAATAAACCGCCCGTGCCATCGACATGCTATCGCTCTTCAGACTTCGGCAGGACATGGAACCCTACTTGTAATTTTGTCTCGGAGATGACAGGATGTATTACCGGCGCAGGTACGGCATTATATACGCAGACGGTCACTCCGCTTGGTGGTAACCCCGGAATTTACCGATCGCTCGATAGCGGCAAGACATGGACCTGGCTTGGCGGGCCGAATGGATCCGGAGAGACACGATTCGCAGCTCATACTTCCTCCTGTCATTACAATGTGATCTATGCTGCAGGGAAGGATCATTTCTTGTATAAAGCCTACGATAGCATCAGCAGCGTGATCACTCCATACTCAAGTTCAGGACTTCATGCGTTTGAGCAAGTTCCTGCCAGGATCCACGAACAGGATACGGCGAATGTCAATGTGCTCCTCTCATTTCCGAAAGGCTCACGAGCCATCGGCTTCATACCGGATGAGATCGAATACTCACTTTCCTTCGATCAGGACGTTGCCTATGCACCACCCGAAGACGGAATACTCCCGCCCGATGGCTGGGCAAGAACATCTGTCGTCTATAGCGGTGATAGTATCCGTGCAGCATTCCGTGATACACTGGGCACTCCGATCTCGGCAACGCAAAGTTTTGGAATAATCTCTGGCTTTTTTGCACTGCCTCCCATATTACATCCTTCCAAGAATAAGTCGTATGTCACAGTCAGCGGGATCACGCTTCGCAACGAATGCGAGATGGTTACAGCCAGCATGGATACAAATCATCAGCTTCTTCGAGAAATTCAAGTGATCGTAGATGAGGCCGGAGTTTCGAATGCTAGTCCGGTGAAGAGGTTATTCATTTTTCCGAATCCCGCCAAAGAAGTTGTCAGGATATTCTCTGGAGCAGATGCAGAGCCGCAGTCTGTTCGGGTTTTCGATAATCTTGGAAGGAAGGTGGAGGTAACGGTGATTCGCGGATCGAATGATGTTGAGTGTTCGGTCGCTAACCTAAGCCCGGGTACGTATTGGCTCGTTGCGCGATATTCCGATCACACGGAATCGGCGAAATTTTCGATCGTTAGATAAAAAGACCGAACCGGAACCGCACCAAAGCACGATTCCGGCTGATCTTCTCTTCACCGCATGAGTATGTGTTCACGCGTACAATTATTTGCTCGCTTCTCCTTGTGCGACGACGATTACAGATTTAGTGAATTGCTTCCCGGTCACGGGATCTTTGAAAGTCACCTGTACTGCAGTTTCCTTATCGGTTAAGTGTGCGGCTTTGTCTGTCGGTCGCAACATGAATTCGTACGATGGATCCGAGTCGGCTGTAGCTTTCGGTATTTTCAGCGCCTTCGTCTCGAAAAATCCGGCAGATTCCACTTCAAGATAATTTGCCGAGACCGGAGTAAAGTAACCTTCAACGCCATAATAGGCTCGGATGGATTGATCCTTGAGTGGGTTGATCTTGTCCAGCATCACAACTGCGAACGGAGCAGCAGCAACGGTTGCATGATCGGTGCGCATCGGAAGCCAGACGCTCGATTGATAGGAGCGGAAGTAGATATTGATCTCGATATCCTTGCCTTCGTTCTCGGGCGAACGCGATGTATATTCGGCATACGGTCCGTAGAATGTCCGGAGTTCGCAAACCTTTTCCTTATCGCATATCCGTACTTCTATCTTATAATCGCCATCGAGATCTTTGTACCTGCCATTGATCTTGAATGGCACATTCGTGTAAGCGGTAGGATATTTATGCTCATCTCGTGTCGAGTAGAACGCTGGATCCTCCGGCACGAGAGGGTAGACCTTTACCGTAAACGATCCGATCATCGTATCTGCCGATCCTCCATGGCGCGTCGCTCCGGCAAGAAAGCGAACGGTATACGTTTTCCCCGTATCGATGGCAAACGGCTTATAGCGCCAGTACCAGACAGAATCCATTCCCCCTATGGCTCCCGGACCATCGAGCTTGACGATATTCACACCTTTCGTATATGATGCCTGGAAGTCACTGGTTTTGGCAATACTTCCGGTGACATGAAGTTGGTTCGGCAGATCCAATCCGACAAAAGCCTTAAAGACCGGATCCTGCGCATAAACATATATGGGCGTCACTGCAACGATCGGCTCACTAGCGGCAGTTTTTTTCTTATGAAGCTTCGACTGTGCAAGGCTCGCCGAAGATACTGCGCCTGCGAATAGTAGTGCGATGAACACGAAGCGGAACATTCGATTGAGTTTCATGATCTTGTTCTCCTTTCGTTTTCTCCATAGAGATAGAGTGAGCTATCGCGATTCGGGATTCACGATCGCATGCAACGAAGTCTTCAAATGTGCTTCGATCGCAGCGGCATTTCTTCCATCACGCGGATCCATGATCTTGCCCGATACATCTGTGAATGCAGAAACGGTCGAGAAGTTGACGAGTACTTCTTTCGGCAGATCGGTACCCACAGTGAATGGTGTATCAAACTCCGCACTTCCAACTCCCTCTTCCGCAGATCGGAACATGAATGGCATCGCAACACCTGAGATCCAGAGATACCCGCGAATGACGATGGTGGAATTTCCGGACGCGAAAAGTGCCGAATAGAGCGGTCCGAGCGCCAGCGAAAGCGAATCGGCGCGGCCAACAAGCGAGTGAATGGCGAATCGTGCGCGACGATAAGTCGTCGGATATACAATGCTTTCGCCTATGTACTGCCTGCCGCTTGCATCGAATACAAGAAGAAATTGCGGAGGCCGGATCGAGCTCAATACAGGGTTCGGATCGTTTGCCTCATCGGAAATATCGCTGCGAAGCGTGAAATCTGAGGCAGCATAGGCTACACTTGTGACATCAAGAGAATCCACCGTCGATAGCGAAGATGGAGTTGATGTTCCAAGGGTCGAATGGATCCTTGCACTATCTAACTCCGTGCGCATGACAACGTTACTGCCACTCGATGTTGGCGATGAAGGGGATTCTGTACAACTAAAAAGCGATAGAAGGGCGATGCCGCAAAAAACGGCTCGCATCATCGGATAACTTTTCCATGTCTTTTTCATATGTGTACGTGAGATAAGTGAACACAACTACCTTCTGTACAAACCTTATGCCAAAGGAGGATTTAAATGACTGCCGGAGACACATATATTATAGAATTCAGAGCCCGGAATTGTAACAATTCCATTTATGCCGAGGTTATTCCCTTACTATGAAATGGCTTGCAGCAATTCTGGTCTCTATCCTGCTGTTTTGCTCGTCTATTCGGGCGCAATACTGGCACCAGACGGGCATCCTTCCCGTCCCGCAATTCTCGGACAACGGATTCCTTGACCAAATTGCCATATTTCATCAGGATACGATGTTCGCATTCCGAGAGTTTTATTTCAGCCAAACGCAGGAAATCTTCTTTTCCGCTAATGGAGGGAAAAGTTGGATCGATACAAAAAATCAAACTCCGTCAACAGGGAAGACAGTTATAACCGGAGTCGGTACAATGATCCACGCTCCGGTCTTCGAATCATTCAGTGATTCAGTCGGCATCTACCGATCCGTAAATTTTGGAAAAGATTGGGTCAAGACATTCGATCGGCAAGTCATAACACTTATCAAAGGGCAGGATGATAATTACTACCTGATCGCATACGATTCAAAGACGGCTTTGGATAAGATCTTTCGTTCGTCCGATGATGGAAGATCATGGAATGATTTTCTTGATCCTCTCGATCCGATCTCTCAAGTCATTGTTCGAGCCGACCACCGGATCTTTCTGAACGCGTATCCACGAATCCTTCGTTCGTCTGATAATGGCGCTTCATGGGATACCGTGTTTTCTCAAGGTGCAGATTTATTGGTTGCCGATGACTCACTCCTGTATCTCAATAGTTACGATGGAAATTTCTATATTTCCAAATCCGGTGATCCCGATACATGGATCAAGCGATCGGCATCACCATTTACGCATATCTCTATAACGGATATTGCAGTTCATCATGGCATCCTACTCATACCGCCGCTGGTCTCTCGTGATACCGGACTTACATGGTCATCATTGCTCATCGATTCATTGTATTCGACGATAGGTAATCGCAGAAGGGGGATTGGCATCGATTCTTCCGGAACGTGTTTCTACGGAGTTGCCGATTATGTATACAGGTCCATCGATAGCGGAAAAACCTGGGGGCGTCGGATTCCCTTAGCTGACGACTCCTATTACGGAAGCTTGCCAATGATCGCCAGCACAGGGAATGATCTGTGGATACTTAATGGGCCTATCATTTATCGTTCGAATGATGATGGACTAAATTTTGCGAAAGTTTCCGACTCCCGTTTCCGCTACTTCTCGGCTCTTGGCGCCGGCAGCAATGGCTCCGTAGTTGTTGCAGGGGAAGACACGGCGAACAAATTTATCATCGGCAAGACTACTGATCAAGGGGCTTCTTGGTCCGTATCTTCACCGGTTGCAACGAATAACTCGATCTTCTACGTAGGAGAGCGAGCTCCGGGAAAATTCGTAGCCATAGATGTAAATGGATACTGTAATCACTCGGAAGATAACGGAGTATCATGGAAAGCCGTGCAAGCGAGCAGTTCGCCCACGGATATTTCTGCTTTCTTTATTGCAGATTCTCTCGATCTCTACGCAGCAGCTCGAGGCGGATTTTTTGTATCACGAACCGGCGGTCTCTCATGGAAGAGCAATAATACTCCGGAGCCTACGAACACAGCCACTTCCATTGCTTCCGGTCCGGGGGGAGCGATCTTGGCAGTATTCGATTCCGTTTCGCTGATGCGCTCGACCGATGAAGGTTATAGCTGGCTGCCATGGGGTGATGGAATTCCCAAATGCAGGATCACCGGGATAACTCTTGTAGCCGATAGCAGCCTTTACGTATCAACGTCGAACGGAGTATACTACCAGGCAGCGGGCGATAACACATGGCTCGAAGCAAATGTCGGCCTGAATGATCCATATGTGCTGAACATAACATCATATAACGGTACGACGCTCTTCGTCTCATGTGCGAATACGGAAATCTTTAAGGCGGAGAATGTCGCCGCAGTGAGTTCACGAAATTCTGATGTCGGAGAAAGCGGAGTTTCCATTTTCCCGAATCCGGTTTCAAACTCTGCAACGTTCCAGTATTCACTTTCGAAACGTGAATACGTCAAGCTCGAACTCCTCGATCAGATTGGAAGATCGATCCGAACCCTTCGTGAAGCTAAAGAGAATGCGGGAATCTCTACGTTTTTATTTTCAATTTCAGATCTCTCGCCAGGTATTTATTTTCTGCAGGTGCGCAGCGACACTGGATTCAGGCGATCAAAGTTCATCGTGATCCGGTAGTTATATTGCTGTGTAGGGGATTAAGTCCTTGAATTGCCATTATTTAGCTCTTTTGAACTACTTTTGAGTTTTTTCTTCCTCTCTCTCTTTTCTCCGTAGTTTTGCACTAAGAAATACGGTATTTGAAGTGTTGCCCCCTCCCTTTCTGGCACGTTTGTGCGCAAGTATCGTAGCCACCACTCACATGATAGAGCTATTTTTGCAGTTGTCATGAGGATAAAAATAGTACGTATGAATTCTATTACAAAATAAGTCTTGCCTTGCCGGGGTAAGGTGAGACGCATTCCCCCAGACGTTATGCGAATTTGTTTTGCTGTTTTCTTGATCTCTTTCCTTAGGCTGCAAGTCGGCTTCGCTCAAGATAGCGTGGTGCGGCATCGCCAGCCCGATCCCGGAGAACCTGTTCCTACCTTTTACGAACTTCTCGACCAGCAATGGGAATATCTCATGCACGAATATCCCGAATGGGCAACTGATGTCGGCTATCCGGGTCAAAATGGCCGATGGACCGATCTCTCCTTTGATGCGATCGAACGAAGAAAATCCGATGCGAATGATTTTATTGCAGCGCTTAGGCTCGGCAATCGCAAACAGTATCTTGACGAAGAAGGGAAGTTCGATTACGATGTTGCTACTCGCGGAGTGCACGACAACATCGAAGGTTTTTCCTTCCATGATGAATTGCTTCCCATAACTCAAATCTCAGGTGTGCAACAGGATGTTCCCTACAACCTCTCGACTCAGCCGCACGAGACGTTGCAAGATTACAACGACATTCTTTCACGAATGCGCGGAGTGCCGCAACTCGTATCGCAGGTGATGGCTCTCATGAATAAAGGGATTGAGATGCACGTTGTCGAACCGAAGATCACTATGCGCGATGTGCCCGATCAGATCACGAGCCTGCTCACGTCCGATCCGAAGAACTCGCCGATCATGAAGGCATTCGTAAAATTCCCTCCTGCAGTCGCCGAGCAGGACAGAACGAAGCTTACAGCAACGGCTCTTCAACTCTACAAGGATAGTATCGCACCGGCATTCAAACGATTGCTTGACTATGTAGTTAAAACCTATATTCCGAACTGTCGCGAATCTATTGGCCTAAGCGATCTTCCCGATGGCAGTGACTGGTATGCGTACAAGGTGCAGCATCACACGACGACAAATATGAAGCCGAATCAGATATTTGATCTCGGCATGAAGGAAGTCGGGCGCATCCGGAGTGAAATGGATTCACTCAGGCAGGTCATTGGCTTCGACGGCGATCTCCGCAAGTTCTTCGAATACATGCGAACCGATCCGAAATTCTTCTACAAAGATTCGGCATCGCTCGTCAATGGATATAAAGAGATCGCAGCAAAAGCGAATGCGGCGCTGCCGAAATTATTCGGTAAATTGCCGAAATTAAATTTCGAAGTTGTTCCTGTTCCGGCGTACTCGCAAAAATCCCAAACGACAGCATATTACAATCAGGGCTCACTGAAGTCAGGACGCCTAGGTCAATATTTCGTCAACACCTACGATCTCTCTTCCCGTCCGAAATGGGAAATGCAGCCACTAACGCTTCATGAATCGGTACCGGGCCATCATTTGCAGATCTCGCTTGCGCAAGAACAGGAGGAGAGGCCGGAGCTTCTGAAGAACAGCGACTACACGGCCTTCGTCGAAGGCTGGGCGCTCTATGCAGAATCGCTTGGCTCCGATCTTGGATTTTATACCGATCCGTACGATCGCATGGGGCAATTGACGTATGAAATGTGGCGTGCGATACGGCTGGTCCTCGATGTCGGAATTCATTTCAAGGGATGGACTCGCCAGCAAGCTCTGGATTTCTTTGCCGAGAACTCAGGAAAATCGAAACATGATATCGAAGTAGAAGTCGATCGCTATATCGTCAATCCCGGACAGGCTCTCGCCTATAAGATCGGTGAACTTCAGATCAAAGAACTTCGCGAATATGCCCGAACGACTTTGGGACCTCAGTTCGATATCCGGGCGTTTCATGACGAACTCCTCAGCGCCGGCGCATTGCCACTCGATATTTTGGAACGTCGTATGAAACTTTGGGTCATGCACGAAAGCACAAAGAAATAACGAGTACTCTTTAAGATAAAAAAAACCGCTTCGAGCTCGAAGCGGTTTTTTTGTGTGGGCCCCTGCCACGGGGTAAACGCTCGTCTTCAATTCGTATGCTCGGTCTCTGTCCGTGCTGCTTTATCATTTGGCAGTATCGGAGAAGCCGCCGGTTTGGGTAGTGTTGTTGCGCGAGTCTTCTGCGTTGTCGGCGCAGGCTTGGGCATGACTGCATTCGGCTGAAGATGCTTCTCTGCAACTACTGGAGCAGGCGTTATCGTCGATGCCTGAGGCTTCGGAGTAACGGAAGTGCCGTTTGGAGTTGTGCCAAGAACAACCGGATCAAGTGACTTTACCGGTGTTTGAGCACGAGAAGTATTTGCAGCGATACAACTAAGAACGATCGCGCCGGCAATAAGATAATTGATTCTCATGTGATATTTCCTTTCTTGGTTAAAATTGACTGATG
The DNA here is from genome assembly GCA_030706385.1 of Bacteroidota bacterium. Classification (GTDB taxonomy): domain Bacteria; phylum Bacteroidota; class Ignavibacteria; order Palsa-1295; family Palsa-1295; genus PALSA-1296. The sequence continues at coordinate 17,316 of JAUZOQ010000021.1, forward strand.
CTTTGGATAAGCCAGCGATTCAAACCGCCGGCGCCTTCGTAAATAAATGTAATCAGTGCTTCGCCGTTGATCACGACGTTAGCGCCGCTCATGCAATGGATCCGATTCCCGGGAGTAGCTTCACCCGGATCTTCATTCGAGAATGTCAGTTGAGCCGATCCGCCAACCTTATGAACGATCATTATTCTTCCATTGGCAGGATTATTGAAACTAACGATCGTGCCCGCTCCGGTAGGATTAACATTGATGAAGCCTTCCTGTGCATTGGTATTAAGCGTTACTGCTCCTCCGCCCCAGGCATAGACCAGATTAATAAATCTGATGCCGAGCGAACCGCTGATATCGACCGTTGTGACAGGTGTACTTGCCGGCACCGGCCCCCCGCCAAAGAATGAACCGAAGCCGGATCTGCCATCCATAAAGCTCCAGGCGTTTGGATCGCTTGCGAAAATAGAGTACGGCGTGTTGGTCTGTGTGCCCAGAGTAATATCTCCGATATACAAACCATAAGTATTGGTGATCGTACCCGCATTTGAAAGAAGACTCAGCACGTTCAAGAGTTTCAGATTGGTGATCGTTGCAGTCGATGTATTCTGGAATGCATCACGCAGTCCGGAAAGAGTGAAGATGGTACCCGTGCCTTCGATATCGAGATCGGCATTGAATGCGGCTCCATCCGTCAACGGTTGATTTGTTTGATAGAACAATTCACCAAGAACTCCGCGTGCATTTCCCAGAGGCGCCGTAGCTGTTGCGTACAATTCCGCACCGCCCCATAATCCATAGAGACTGGAACTTCCAAGGGAAACGGCATTGGCCGCATCAGCATGCGAATATGTACCAAGGTAAAGTGCAGATGATGCACTCGGAGGCTGAACGACGATCTGCGCTTCATTGGCAACTGCAGCTCCGGCCGTTATGGCAGATGTTCTCGAAACGATAAGCCCGGCATTGAATCCCGAAGCAAGAGCACCAATCTGCACGTCGCCGTTTCCCTTCATAAGTATCGGCTGCGTCGGATGATTGTAACGGAATGCTGTGTTCGTGCCTCCCAACGTCAATTGATCGATATCCACACCAATCAAATTTGTGATCGTTCCTCCTCCGAGCGACACGGCATCATGCACATGCAAACCTCGGCTATTGGTGATCACGGCCGGATTGGAAATGAAGGTAAGTCCACTAAGCAGATCGCCATCGGTGACCATGCCCGTATTTGCAAATAGCTCGCCGTAGACACTTTGTGAAGTCGTCACAGCAGATGTGGAAGAAAATTGGTCGACGATACCGGTTGCACCGATCATCCTGGTGTTCGGAGCAGTGGCTGATGGATCAACAACTGCAAAGCCTGAATATCCGGCTACGATTCCTATATCGGCAAAGGTATTCTTAGCCGTCATAATGCTGCGAATTCCGTAGACATTTGCAAATCCCGAAGCCGTAGGCGCATAGCTGAACTGTCCGTCTATCGCTCCGAGGCTTGTGACTCCGTTTGGCGTCAGAGCGCGCGAGACAAATAATGGCTCCGTGACATTGGAAGTGCCAATGCCGATATTCCCGTTTGATCCGATTCGCATGCGTTCGAGATTATTCGTTCGTAGCACCAGATCCTGTGCATCAGTAGTCCCGAGGAAATTAACGACAGGGTTTGTCCCGCCATTTCCGAGTAGTGACCATCCGGAAGCCGAACCCCAAAGCGTGCCGTTGTAGATATCCAAAGAATGCGTCGTCGTATTATAGACGATCAATCCTTCCGGCGGAGTGCCGCTGCATACTGAGGCTTCCTGCAACGCATTCATGCGCGGGACAAGAAAGCCTTTGGTGAGTGATGAGAGATCCAAGAGTGCGCACGAATTCGGAAGAGTCAGGCTATTATTTATCCCGATCGATCCGAGTGAATTCGTCATGAAGATATGATTGCCTGCATTGTCATCAAAATCGAATCTCCGGGCTCCAAGCATCCTCTGCCCGTATGCCGGATCGGCAAGAAGATAGAGAAGTGTCAAGAATAGAAAGGCGAAGTAATTACGTTTCATAGTCGTATTGAGAATTGAGCAAAGTACGATACAGGGGAAGATCTCTGTGGGGAAGGATGCTGTGGGACTGCAAAAATACGAAAGTTTCTTTGAAATGGTACCATGGAATCGCCGGAAAACCAAGATAGTATCCGATTCGAGCTAAGACCAAGCAATACTATAGGGTTACGGGGTTCAGCCGATCGAAATCAATCAGAATAATCTCGTAGTTGTGTCCCAATTCAGAGTGACCGTCAGCTTCAGAGATTGCAGTTTTTCGAGCTTTGCGTATGTCAAGGGAATGCTATATCCCACGTACAAATCGAGCATTCCGAAATACGTAAGACCTACTTCGGGCACGAAGCAAATTTCATGCGTCCTGAAATTCGTATAATCTGCCAGTCCTATACGCCCACCGAGAATGATGAAATTCGCCTCGTACGAGATCTTTGGTGCTATGAGCAGACTTCCTTGCGGCGATGTAGAAAATTCAACTGAAGCTCGTGGACCACAGTATCCGTAGTTCGGAACACAAGGACCAACCCAGGTCCCTTCTGATAGCATCGCAGATACTTCTCCCGTTGCCCACTCGCTGAACGATGAACCTAATCCCACAATGACATGCTTCGGCCGCGACGAATCTCCGAAGATATTTTGGCAAAAAAGTGAACTGGGAGATAGCAGTAAGATGGCGATGAAGATGAAAGAGTATCGCATAGCTTTCTTATCGAATACAGTGAAGGCTTTGATATCGATGTTCTGTTATTTACCGATAAAAACGGCTTCGAAAGAAAGATGTTACGCGAAGAGGCTTGCTAATTCGATGAGTAATTATTAATCATGGCGACTTCATTTCTTCCCAGTGAAAGATACGCTGCCGCCGGATAGAGAAAGCAGTTTCTTGTCAGCATTGCACTCGCAAGGAGTTAATGTAGCAGAGAAGGTCGCTCGAAATGTAGAATCAGTTAGGTCAGTGATTGTCATGGATCCTTGTGGAATACCGGCTTTTCCAGAAACTGCTCCGTAACGAGATCTCACCGTATCGGAGATTATATAATTGTAGCTTACTAGTACCTGTGCATCAACAATATTCCCGTTCTTGAGAATATAATCACCGATGTCGTATACACCGGGTGATGAGATCTTTGAGAGGAAAATGGAAAGCATTCGGCCCTGCGCGTCTACTGCGCTAACATTGACGACCTTAAATCCACCAATATCGGTGATCGATCCGGTACATTGTCCTGAATATTGAGTCTGGTCTATCCGAGCCACGATGACATTTGGCGAAGGGAAAGTATCTGAATTCTCTATGGCCGAATTGCAGCAAATCAACACAAACGATGATAGGCCGATCGAAAGTATTGTGAGGAAGTATTTCATCATAAAGCTATATACACGGAGTGACCTAAAAAGTTGTATCCTTAACCCGCCGCTGCAAGTCTTTTTGCCCTATCGGCAATTCGCAATTGTTCGATCAAGTCGTCAAGCTCGCCGTCCATAATGGCCGGAAGGTTGTGAAGCGTTAAGCCGATGCGATGATCGGTGACGCGATCTTGGGGAAAGTTGTATGTGCGGATCTTCTCCGAACGATCGCCGGAGCCGACCATGGATTTGCGTTCTGCAGAATACTTTGCATCCGCTTCCTCTTTTGCTTTTTCGTACATCCGGGAGCGGAGGACTTTCATCGCCTTATTCCGATTCTTTAACTGGCTTCGCTCTTCCTGGCAGCTTGCCACGATTCCAGTCGGAAGGTGCGTGATGCGCACGGCAGTCTCGACCTTATTCACGTTCTGCCCGCCTTTGCCGCCAGAACGGAAAATATCGATGCGCAAGTCGTTTGGATTAATATCGATCTCCACATCTTCGACTTCCGGCAGAACGGCAACGCTTGCAGCGCTTGTATGGATGCGGCCCTGCGTTTCCGTTGCAGGAACACGCTGCACACGGTGTACTCCGCCTTCCCATTTCATCTTGGCATAGACATCTTCGCCTTCGAGCGAAAAAGAAACTTCACGAAACCCTTTCAGACCGGTTTCATTGAAATCGATCGTCTCCATTTTCCATCCTTGTCGCTCAGCATAGCGCATATACATGCGATAGAGATCGCCTGCGAAAAGAGCGGCTTCATCTCCACCCGTTCCGGCACGAATTTCGATTATGCAATTGCGGCTATCGTCAGGATCCTGCGGCACGAGAAGATATTTCACTTCTTCGTCGTACTTGGCAAATTCTTCTTCCAGTGAGCGCATCTCGGCTTCGGCCATTTCGCGCATTTCGGGATCGCGTGTATCCTTCAACACTTCGCGCGCACCGGCAAGATCATCGGTCAACTTTTTGTATTTATGGAATGCCGCTTCGATCGGCAATAGCTGCCGACGCTGGCGGGCAAGCAAAGTCATCTTCTTCTGGTCGGGCGCATTTGCCGGATCGGCCAATTGGCGTTCCGTATCAACGAATTTCTCGTGTATCGATGTAAGTTTTTCGAGCAGCATATGAGACTGGGATTTATGGGATTATATAGGATTCCTGAGATTGATTATTATTTAGTTTGATAGAGTAATCCCTACCCGTGACTTGAGCTATAATTGGAAGGTTTAAATTTCTTATTCGTAAGTCTATGAAACTGCAAACTTTTTGATCCGAAATTAATGAGTAAGCCTGTTCTGAGATTATATGCTTCAAGATAATTTATCGCTTGAGCAAAATGAATGTCCTCGAGATTAGCTACTGCCTTTAACTCAACGGAAATTCCTGATTCAACAAGAAAATCGACACGGCGCGACCCAACCAATTCACTCTGATAGTAGATCGGCATCTCGTGTTCGCGCGAATATGTTAAACCCTGGCTGGACATTTCGATAGCTAAACTTCTTTGGTATATTACTTCTTGAAATCCGTTTCCTAGAGTCGAATGCACCTTCATTGCGCATCCGATTATTTTGTGAGTAATTTTCAGTATGTCCTGAAATTCGTCCATAATCAATTCGTTAAAATCAATCTAAGGAATCTCACATAATCCCATAAATCCCAGTTCAGAGTTAGCGGGGGAGTAAACGCAGGAGTTAGCGGTAAAAATTCAAGAACTTATCTTTGCGGATAGGATTTTTGCGGAGGTATTCCGGAGTCGAAACTGTTACAGATGCGAACATCGGCATACTCTCTATTGCATGAGAAGTCTGATTATGCATACTGCTCACTTTTGTCAAAATCTATGAAAACATCCCACTCCATTATCATTCTGGCTTTGGGGATCCTCGTTCTTTCTTCCTGTAGCCAGTCAAACTCGCCTATAACGGTTAATAAATCCGCTACCTATTACGGCGAATCGCAGCCGTTCGCAAATGATAGTATTCGCTCGTGGTATAAAACCGATGCAAACGGAGCATTGACTTCTATCGGCGTTTCATTTAATCAGGATGCCTTTAGTAAATTGGAAATGGATACCGACGTGATGCTCATGATGAAACTGCCGAACGGGATCAACAGTCCTTCCGGTTGGAACTTCGATCATGTTGAAGTCGATTGGGTGCCAAAAGGCGATCCGAAACCAAGCGTCTATGATATCGCTCATCTCGATGTGCACTTCTTTGGTGTAAGCGAATCCGAACAGATGGATATCGAAGGTGGAGCGGATCTGCTCACAACTAATATGCCAAAGAGTTACCTGCCTTCAGATTATATGCTCGATGCCGAATCGGAAGCGGGGATGGGAGTGCATGCCTACGACACAACAGGCAAAGAATATCACGGTCAACCGTTCGATCATTCATTCGTCTACGGTTATTATCACGGCAATCTTTACTTCATGGAGCCGATGGTAGCAAAGACCTATCTCGATTCGAAAACAAACTTCAGTGCAGATATCAAGCAACCGCAATCATTCCGCTTTCCCGGAGCGTATCCGACAAAATATAACATCCGCTATGACGGATCGGCAAAACAATACACGATCTCGATCGATAACTTCATAGTACACTGATAAGGAGCTTAGCGATTAATGATTAGCTTTTGGGTGATTGTCTTACTTGCAGAAGACAATCGCAGAAAATACATTCCGTTCCAAAGCATATTCAGCTCGGTATTCAGCGAGTGTTCACCTGCGTCCTGCCATCCGGATGCAAGAGTCACGAGAGTTCTTCCAATCGCATCACAAAGTTCGAGTCTTGCATAACTATCAGAGGGAAGGGAATAGGTTATTGAGGCATCAGTAATGACGGGATTCGCAGAGACATTCAGAGTAGGACGGCTTTGTTCGAATGAACCCAAAGGGACGGCGTTTACTATACCTTTGCCTATCCAGACTCCTCGGCCAAGCGTGCCGAGATAGGCCGTGCCATCGGGGCCGAAGGCAATAGCGGTCACATCATAAAAAGATCGAAGTCCGTCGTTCGCATTATACCATCGCGAACCACCGAACGGGCGATAGATGATTCCGGATTGAAGTGAGCCTCCATAGGAGAGGCCGAAAATATCTCCATTGGGAGCGGCGAAGAGAGCGGTAATCAGTGCAGAATCGAGTCCTTCATTAGCTACATGCCAATTCAGGCCTTGATCGCTCGAGACGATGACTCCGTCATGTGTCGTGCCGGCGTAAACTTCGCCTTTCGAAGTTGCTGCCAAAGAGGATATTGAGGAATTGGTCACAATATTCTTGAATAGGAAAGGATCGAGAATATTGATTACGAACTCCCAGGAATCGCCGTTGTTAGTCGAGCGGAAAATATTTTGGCCAGATGCGATGTATAGAATTCCGTCCGGGCCGGAAGTAATTTCGGTAAGCGGAGCTGCAGGCAATCCGAGAGTATCAGCGACCCACGATTTGCCGAGATCGGAGGAGCGTAGAAGAGCCGGAGATTCTGACGTTAAGAGAAAAATATTTCCGTTCGGAGTAGTGAGAAGTCGAGGATAAAACGATGTGAATGGGCCCACGGGGAAACCTTCGTGAATGGTATACCAGGACTTTCCTTTATCGGTAGTTCGGCATACTCGGCTGTTCTCCGATAACGAAGTGTTAAACGTCCCGATAATTCCTCCGCTTGAATCGAGTGTTAGTATCTGGAAATTGCCGGCATACATGGAATCGACATTCCCAATCAGGGTGGACCAGGTGTTCCCGTGATCGCTTGATGTCGAAAAGGAAGTCGTACCCTGGGCATAGAGCATCCCCGTCCTATCGACGAGCAAAGTATTAATATCTCCGACCGGTAAGGATATTTCCTCTTCCATTCCTGTAGTTGTGTTATACTTGCAGACTCTATCATATCCGGACCAATAGATGTTACCCTTTTGATCGGTAACGAAGTAGGTGTTAATGAGCTGTCTTGCATCAGGGATTGTGATAGCATGCCACGAGCTTCCATAGTCGGTGGATAGCTGAAAAGAATCCATACTCACAGCTTCTATAAGAACGTCATTCTGAGTCACAATGAGATCGATACCTTTGTTGATCGAATCCCAGGTTACTCCGTTATCGGTTGAGCGAATCGTGACGCCATTGTAATCATCGGTTGCTGTGGACGCCGTCGCCCTGAGGCAATACAGATCACCGTTAAAGGTACTCTGCATCGAAAAACAGCTGATCCTGAACGGGAGCGTTGGTCTTGCTTGCCAGGAATCACCATTATCGGCAGAAAGATAGATGACGCTATCTTCAAAACTGAATGAGATAAGTTTACCTATCGGAGTGATGGAGAAAAATGTAAAAGGTTTAGGAGCTGGCAACTTCGGCGTGAGATCGCTCCATGTTACGCCGCGATCTGTTGACCGCCACATAAAGCCTCCTTCTCTTGGATCAACGAGATAGAGAGGGCCTGTATTGGATGCGTACAGTGAGCACGGCGGAATATTCTGGAGAACTGCGATCCAGCTCTCACCATAATCCTGGGACCGGTAGAGCGTGTAACCAACAAGTAAGAACAGATCATTATTTATCGAAGCTGCCCAGCCATCGGGATAACCTTCAAAAAAATCCGGTGTAAGGTTTTTCCAGGAAATTCCACCATCCGTTGAACGCAGGAAGTCTCGCTTTGCATCAAAAATATCGCCGCGCGAATCAATCAGAAGCTCGGATCGTCCTCCTGAAGGACCGTTCGTTTGACTCCAAAATGCTGACTGCCCGACAGCCGATCCGGCCAGCAAGCTGATAATCGAGAACAAGAAGAGTCTACCGTAAGTATGCATGAAGGAATAATGAAATGCCAAATATAGAACACAAGCAGGAGTCAGATGTTACAAGATTTTTCCCCTGTTTCAGAGTGTAAATCCCAGCCAGATCGCGATCACGCCGCCCCATAGCGTTGCGACGAAGTTTGTTGCGTTATTTCCTATGAATCGAATTCCGGACCGAAGCACCGCTCCTTCGGCTTTGATTTCGGAAATGCTTTCATCAGGTAGTGTGTATTTTGCCTGAATCGTTGCGCCGATCATGCTGTCCAGAAGTGCCCCGGCAGTTCCGGCGATTGTCACGACTGGGATGACTTTAATCAAGACAAGACCGCAAAGCGGATCGGTATCCAAGAATCTTATCAATGATAAGAGAGCTATCACCAGCGCTCCGCACACGCTGGCGCATAGGCCGATCACCGATACTGCTCCCGAAGGTCCGCGATGCGTTGGACGAAATGTGAAGATGTTATAGAATTTTTTCCCGAATCGTGTGCCGATCTCCGTTGCCCACGTATCGGCCATCGCCGTGGCAAGCGCGCCGAGAAAGAACAGCGTTATTTCTTCGCGCAGATCGTGGCGGAATGCGATGACGATCACTGCTAGCGCGGGTACAAATCCGTTGGCAAGAACCTGTTTCCAATCTCTTCTCTCACCCTTGGATCTATTTAATCTTCCAAGCAACGAGCCGCTCACAAAAAATGTCATAAGCAAAACGGCGGCGCTGATGCCGCCGAAGGCAAAGATCACTCCGCCCGTGAGGGCAGCGGCGATCATTCCGGAAACTGAAAGCATGCCGAGCTTGAAGGCAATGCCTGAAATGGCAAGCGCAGCAAGAAATGCCAACAATACGAACCCCTCAGGGCTTTGGATGAAATTCATTAGTGAATAAGAATCTTGTTGAGACCTAACGAAGTGTGTAAGCACTTGTGATCCGCTGCCCGAAAGTCAAACGACATGGGTAGGCCGAATTTCACAGATTAGATCGGCAGAGGATAACGCATCCGGATCCTGCAATAACAATACTGCACAAACATACGTATAGAAACTCCAAAACCGGGGAATAATTGCCGTTCAAGGGATTCCCCCGTATTTTTGGGCCAATTGCATGCGCAAAGAACTCGCCGCACTCTCAAAAGAAACGCTGATCTACGGAGGCAGCACGGTTATCGTGCGCTTCCTGAATTTTCTGCTCGTTCCGTTTTATGTCAATGTTCTTGCTACGACGGCAGAGTATGGTGTTACCGGATCGGTCTATGCCTGGATCGCTTTCCTGAATGTGATCTATCCTCTTGGCTTGGAAGGTGCGTTCTTCCGCTACGCTTCGCGCGGCGAGGATGAAGTTGCCGATCAAGCGAACGAGCGGAAGCTATTCAGCTCATCGTTCAACATTCTCGCCATCTTCGGAGTCCTGCTCTCGCTTGCAATCTTCTTCCTGGCTTCCGTGATCGCTCCTCCGATCTTTCACGATCCGAAAATGGATATTACGCCGCAACTTCCGATGTTCATCCGCGTGATCCGCTATTCTTCGATCATCATGCTCTTCGATAGTCTTTCCGTTCTTCCATTCGCAGCGTTGCGTCTCGAGAGAAAGCCAAAAATATTCGGATTGATCAAGATCATGAACGTCGTCACAATGCTGGCGCTGAATTTTATCCTGATACTGGGAATGCATACGGGAGTTGAAGGCATATTCATTGCCAATATGATCGCCTCGATACTGACATTTGTTATCCTCATTCCGACATTCTACAAAAAATGGGCGCTGAGTTTTGACCGCGCCGCGATTAGAAGGATGCTTCCGTTCGGATTAACGAATGTGCCGGCCTATCTTGGAGCAATGATGGTGCAAGTTATCGATCGGCCGATCGTGCAAACGTATCTCGGGCTTGGCGCTGTCGGAGTCTACCAGGCGAACTACCGAATGGGATTTATCATGATGGTTTTTGTCAGCCTATTCGAATATGCCTGGCGTCCTTTCTTTATGAGGCAGCATAAGACGAACGATGCTCAGGCGCGCATTCTCTTTGCCCGCATCTTCACGTACTTCATGCTGATCTCTCTTGTCGCATTTTTGCTGCTGGCATTTTTCCTTCCGTACATCCTGACAACTCCGATCTTCGGGCGGCAGCTTTTGCCGCTGCGCTATGCCGGAGGGATGTCTATTATTCCTGTCGTCCTCTTTGCCTATATTTTTCAGGGAATGTATACGAATTTCATTGCCGGTATATATATAGAAGAGAAGAACAGGTCCTTACCCCTGATCACGGGACTGGGAGCAGCTACGAATATCATCGTGAATGTTATCCTCATTCCGATCATGGGAATCATGGGAGCGGCGATCGCAACTCTGGCTGCCTACATCGTGATGGCATTTGCAATTTATCGTGTAGCCCAGAAGGCATATTTTATCGCTTACGACTGGAACCGAGTTGGGCGGCTTTTTCTTATCGTCGGCTTGGCGTATGGCGCCGAACGCTTCATCGTTCTGGAAAATATCATGACCGATGCAACATGGCTGTTCCTTCTCCGTCTTGGTCTGACGGGAGTAGCAGTGGTCACTCTTTCATTAACGGGATTCTTTTCCGAACGGGAGATAAAATTCTTGAAAGAAAAATTACGAATTGCACGATAAAAAAAAGCCGGACTTCGCCGGCTTTTTTCTTTCCCATACATGGCAATCTCAAATCCTGTCGAGCTTCAGTCCTTTAATCGAACCGCCGCTGCTTGAAAGCGATGGGCGGTCGTTGGATACGATCGAAAGCCTATCAAGAACGATCTCGCGCGCAAGCTTTTCAGCATGGATCGAATCCGATAGTTCATGATAGAGTTCAGGTCCTGAATGAGCAGGGCTTGAGGGAGCCGACAGAATATTATCTGTGCTGTAGTGAGAAAAGTCGTTACCGTACTGCATATGGATGCTCCTTTTTCTGAGGGGATGAAAACGGAAACAATAGGCTAATATAACCACCCGCTCCGAGTATTTGGTTCACCATATCGGCATCCTAAATTCCTCACGCTATTCTATAAAAAGGAACGATGGTTGTTGTATCGTAAGTCATTACATTCTAATAACTTATAAGCAGGCCATTTCATGCGTAGGAATTGAAACCACATTCAAGAAAACGAAAAAAAAGAAGATTTTCTCAGTTTCCAATTAAACCTTCTCTTTCTAAATATCTCAATTATTGTAGACAAAAAAGTTTGTGGCAAAGGGTAAGTCCTTACCACGCCGATTCTTTCGGGGGAAAGAATGCAGGGGCGGCTGAAGATGGATGCAACAATTGGAGCATCCCTCGGAATCCGCCCTTGTTGTTTTTTGAGCTTCAGAATTTTGCGCAATGCGAACCTCCTATATCGAACTCATTGAGAATAATCCTCTTACAACTTTTCTTCAAAAATATTCGGAAAAAATTTGGTTTTGGTTGGATAATGTCTTATTTTTGCGCGCCGATAATCTTCCCCATTATCCGTCCCACATATATTGATCATTAGTTGCTTTCAAAAAGGGACTTGTCCACAGCTGTCCTTATTCGATCCGGATGTCAGTTAGCTAAAATGTAACGAATTGGTATTCACCAAATAATACACAGAACGTAGTTTAGTCGAACTCAAGCATCCGAGCGGAGTCCGCCGAAAATCCGAACAAAGAGTAGGCGCCTTATTCATTAATTCTATCATATGTCCAAATGAAAAATGACACGACCAGGGTCTTACCGTTAACTCTTGACGGCAAGCCCGAGAAGCCTATCGCCCTTCGGGCATTCCTCTTCGATCGCCAAGGTGCTCTGTTGGAGATAGCCGACGTAAAAAATGATCAAGCGTCATTCTCTACGTCGTTTCGCTCCGTGCGCGACGTGCGCGTATTGATCGCACCGGCCGACGAAGGAAATAAAAACATCGATTCGATCGAATCGCTGAACCGATATAAACCCTACGAACCTGTATTCTCGATCGGCGAGAAGGGAGTATTGCAAACTCTTCCGATCCCTCAACTCTATTGGTGCTGGTGGGTCCGCAAACATTGCAGAGTCACCGGAACGGTGAAAAAAACTTTCGACATCAATGGTTTTTCGGAAGTGAAAACGATCTGCGACGTTCGCGTTCATATTTGTGAAGTCGATCGCATTTCCTGGATCATCTACCGGATTCCCGATTACATTATCGATAAGATCCGGCTCGAGCTGATTGCCCAGCCCGTGCTCGTGCATCCGATCGGTCCTGACCCCGGTCCGGAATTGATCAGCGAAGCACCGCAGCTTCGCACGCAATTACTATCGAAAAAAACGGCTCCTGCTCACGGGTTTACTGCAGCGAAATCGGTCCAGTCTGCAAAAGCGCAAGTACCTTCTCACCTCCAGTCACAGCTTCAGAATGCATCGCTTAGCGAAGTTCGAAATATCATCATCAAGAATTTCGGTATCCTGCATCCGATCTTCTGTCTGTGGCCATGGTGGTGGCCGTGGTTCTATACGTGCACGGAGATCGCCGTCGTTACGACCGATCTGAATGGGCGCTTCGATGTCAATCTCGATTTCTGGGATTGCGCGAACGATCCGATCGATCTCTACTTCTGGGTCGAGTATAATATTGGCGGAGTCTGGACAACAGTGTATCATCCTTCGATACCATGCCACACATATTGGAATTTTGCCTGCGGCAGCGATATCACGATATGGCTAACCGATCCGCGCGTTCTCTGGGGATGCCATAATGTGCTCGATGGTGAAGTCCTGTGGGTGAAAACTGTCGGCTGGAATACGAGCGTCACACATATCAAACAAATCGATGAGTGGCGACTTCCGCCGGCATACGGAACAACGGCCTTTGTCGGAGTGCCGAACTTCAATAAGATCGGACTCACTGACGGAAGTTATTACGATAGTCCGAACACGTACGGCGATTTCCGCCGGCCATTTGGCGGGACGATCAACTTCATCATTCAATTCGGCGATGGCTTTCCGAATAACGGAGGCATGTATTACCGGTGGTCGTACCGGAAGCTTCGGAATGCACTGCTCAATCCGCAGCTTACAGGATGGTCGCCACTGACGAATGCAATTGCAAAAGGCTATACCTATATTGATGGCATGGGTCACTTCCAGTCCAATTCGATAGGACTTGGCCCGCTTACCGTCAATGGTGTTGCCAATCTCTTCCGCATTCCCGTTGCGAACTTGCCGGGAGCAAGCGCTCCATTCAACGTACCCGAGGCTTTCCCGCACTGGGACCAGAATACCGTAACAGCATCATTCGATTCGAGATCGCTTTCCGGAGGCGATGGCCTCTACGAATTCAAACTCGAAGTCTTCGATAGCAACGGAAATGCTGTTGCCCTTCCGCGCAACGTCTACCAGGTTCCGGATCCAGGTACCTTTGTTCCCTCGATCGATGCTCCGAACGAGTATCTCAACTTAAGCGGCAGCAATGCGAATTCGTACAAGATGAATATGCGGATCGATAACAACCTTCCTCTTGCCGAGATCTACAAAGTGCAGATCCTGCAGGGTGGAATCTATGTCGATGCGGCAAGCGATTGCTGCGGATTTGTCAAGTACAATCTTGCCGATATCAATAATCCGAATCTGATCAAGATCACCTTCAAAGCCTACCATCCGTATAACTTTGCGGATTTCTGGTTCGGCATTCAGAAAGGGACTTGCTACGATCCGGGTCAGCGAGCAGCAACCGATGCTGCTTCGATGGTTATCGGCAATACGAACGGCTACACGCGCGACGGGTTCTGGCTTTATAGCAAGACCTTCTCGCCTGCAACATTGCTCGGCATCTGCCTTGCCGAAGAAAAAGCAGCCTTTGCCGAAATGCTGACTGTCGAGCCTCTTTCTACCGACGGTACCTATCAGGCCTATGGCACGATCGGAACGACCGTCGCATTCGCGATCGAACCGATCTAATTCGATCACCATATCGGATTTCAAGGGCGGCGGAATTCGGGCCGCCCTTGTTGTTTTAAATAAATGGATCACGGCCTCTGTATCTTTGCCTCCGAAAGGAAATCCATCATGAATAAACGGGACACGATCGCCGTAGTTTTTCGAGTCGTTGCTGTCTTCATTTTCTTCATCAGCCTGGCAATCATTCCGACCCTGATCTGGGAATGGTCTCTCGGTGAAATTCAATCATCTCTTGGGATGAAGGTCATCAAGACGATTCTTGTCCTCGGCATTCCGGGAATTGTCATTTATCTTATCTGGAATCGAAGCGACTGGATCGCCGACAAGATCCTCGCTCCTTTTGGCATGGATGAATTATGGGTAGATGAAACCGATGGAACTGTGGAGAATGCTGTTGTTCAGGAATCGACGATCACGCACTTAACGCGCAATGAAATTGAGTCCATCGCATTATCGGTTATCGGAATATTTGTATTTGTGAATGCTCTTCCGGATTTTCTTGCTCGTCTCATCATTATGCTCACATCCGGGAGTCCGATGTTCGTGTTTCCTACGGACTACAAATACCTGGTCGTGCCGGCCATGAAGTTAGGCTTCGCCGTTTGGCTTATCTTTCGCGCGAATCATCTGGTATCCTGGCTCGGCCGCTGGCGGGAGTTGCGGATGAAGGATTAGATCACGCTCGTTATCGGCGCTGCCAGCCGGAAGCTGATCGCGCTCATGCCATTTTCATCCTTGCACTTAAGCAGCGAAAGTCCGACAGTCATATAATCACCCGTTCCATACCTCGAGTATTTTGCTTCGCGATACGTTGCCTGCTTGAAAGCGAGCAGATACATGAGAAGGGTATTCGTTGCAGTTTGCGGCATCGGATTGACAGAAGTACGAAGAATGTAGTGATCGTCAGTTGTCGATCCTCCCGGGCATCCACACGGAGTTTCCTCCTCCGGAGCAGTCTGCAAGCTGACTGCAGCAAGAGGTAACGAACCCGCCGGTTGTAACGGAAATATGGAAGTCAGCGAAGGCACTTCGATCCAGGGATCGGAAGTCGAGTTTCTATAACGTAGTAAAAGCATAGGCGAATGTAAATATAAGAATGTAAAATGTAAAATTAAAAATGTAAAAGAAAAGGGGAAATCGGTCGATAATTCGGGAAATACTCTGGGGAGAGTTGGTGTTTGCATTCAGACACAGCTCACACTGGCATTTTTTATTCAAAAACCTTACGACTATGAAACAGATCATTATCCTCTGCATGCTTTGCATCGCAATTTCCGTTCATGCTTCCGTACCGAAACAGATCTCCGTTCAGGGAGAGCTTCGCGACGGAACCGGTAAACTCGTTACCGGTACTCACGTTCTGAAACTGAAACTCTATACCGATATGACAGCCGGTACTTTGCTCTACAGTGATGTCGAATCAGTGACACTGGATAACGGCATCTATGTAACCTTTCTTGGCAATCAAATCCCTTTGCCGGATTCTTTAACATTTAGTGAGCAGTACTATCTGGGCATTTCAATCGATAATGGCGCCGAAATATCGCCTCGATTGGTACTGACTCCGGTACCGAATGCCATTTACTCGCTTCGTGCCGGTATTGCCGATAGCCTCAACCCTGCTGCTTCGGCGAATCCGAGCGGTGCGGCCGGCGGCGATCTATCAGGTTCGTATCCGAAGCCCGTTGTTGCTGCCATTCAATCGCAACCCGTTGCTCCCGGAATTCCGGCAAAAGGACAGACGCTGACCTGGGACGGAACGCAGTGGGCTCCTTCATCGGCAAATACGCCTGTTGCTTTCAACGTGCTCGGCGGCACATTCCAATCGCTGACTACGGGAGTAAACAATAAGATCGATTTCACCCAGAATTCCAATTCGGGTGCATTCGATGATGGCGGCAATTTTTCTCTTGCCAATGATGTGTTCACCGCTCCTTCTGATGGATATTATTATTTTCATGCCATCGTCACCCTCGATACCAGAAGCCAAGGCGTAATGCAGGTCTATATGTACTTTGCCGTTAATGGCAACACCAGTGCTTACAACCGTTTTTATGATCTCTATAGCGGTTATCCTGCAATGCAGCTTGGTATGCCTCTGAAGCTTAAGGCCGGCGATCAAGTAAGCTTGCTGGTAAATCCCGATAAGACCGTCACAACCATGGGCGGCAACTCCTACGGAGTTGTTCGTTTTTCCGGATTCAAGATCAACTGATCTTAGAATAACGTAAAGACATATTTTCCCGATACGCTGACAACGAACCGAGTATCGCCGAGCATAAGCACCGGTGCTTTTGTTGTGGTGATCATGGTGCGTTCGATGCGATAGGATTCTCCCGGACTGACGGAAGGCGGAATGTAGAGCGGATCGTTCAGGAATCGCTCGATAATATTCGTCATATCGGAATGATTGAGATATGCATTATCAATTCCTCGAAGCGGCAGTGTGTAATACGCTGTCACTACAAACTCCTGTTCACCGGCAGTGGCTTTTCCGGTGAGATCGAAATGCGTATAGGTTGTCTTGCCAAGATCGAAACTGAAACACGGGAATCCCGATAAGGGAAGTTTCTTCAGATCGAAGTGCTGAATGTTCTGCCAGCCTGAATACGTGACAAGCTGCAGAATGCATGAAGTACGAAAATTTTGTTCGCGAGTCATAGCATTATATGTTAAGGATTAGAGAACTTGGCGGGTAGACAGTTTACAGTAAGCAGTTAGCAGAAAGATTATTCCTTGCCTACTGCCTACTGCAAACTGCTTACTGCAAACTCAAACAGCAATCCGCTTGTACGGCGCCAGCATTTCTTTTTGCCGTGCGCTGAGTTCGATATAGCGGATGCGATCGGAAGTCGTATCGAGCTTATCGGATTCGCTGAAAGCTCCGAGCCTTCCGCCGCCTTGTTTGGATTCTTCGAAGATGACGGCAGCGATCTCCGTAATGACTTGCTTCACCATTTCCGGACACCGAAGAGTTGTCGGTAGATTATAGGTGAGCCGGTGTTCGAAACATCGTTCGAATTTTCTTCCGGCGGTAACGACGAGTATCCCTTTGGCCATCAAAAATGCTTCGGATATATCGACGATCGTTTCGCTGCCTGAGCTATCATAATATTTCCAACTCAGCAACGCTCCAGCCGGATCATTAAGTCGTTGAACGCGACGGCCGTTGCCGAAGAAAACCTCGGTCTTCTCCGCACCCGGAGTATAGTCGCGGTCAAGGTAGGTATAGACTCTCTCAGTTGCTGTATCGAGAAGTATTTGGTAGAATGCAAGGATCGTTGTATCGGTCGTTGAATCCTTGAGGTAATTCTGAAAGTCGCTTAACGCGACAGGAGATGGGTAGGTGGGCATAATGTATTATATTGGTTGATTATGAGATTGAGATTCAGAGTTGCTTGTGATGTAACTTTGGTGTTTTCCGGGCGTTGTTTGTATAAATATATTCTTCATCCATGAAGCGAATATTCGGGCTGCTGCTTTTTTTGCTTCTTTCCTTCAGTTCTCTTTCTGCGCAGATCCCTAAAGCGATCGGATTTCAGGGCGTCGTTCGCACTCCTAATGATAGTTTCCCGCAAGGGCTGCACTTAGTATACTATTCACTCTATTCTTCGGCAACTTCGGCAGATCCCGTTTATCTTGAGATACAGAAACCACGGTTGACGGGTGGAGTATTTTCGGGATTGCTCGGAACGCAGCGGCCGATCCCGGATTCGGTTACTTTCGATAAGCCATACTGGCTGGGCATTTCCGTTGACAACGAGAATGCACTGACACCGCGATTTCAGCTTACATCGGTACCCTACGCACTCCATGCAACGATGGCCGATGGCCTCGCTCCTGATTTTCAGTTGCCGGCAACACGTATCGGCGTTCCTGTGCCAATCTCCGGTACTGCTCGCGGAGATCTATCGGGTTCATATCCAGCGCCACTGGTTTCGGGCATTCAATCGAATCCCGTTTTGCCTGAAACTCCGAAAGATGAGGATATCCTCTGGTGGAATGGCGCGACATGGAGCCCGCGCCCATCGGCAGTGCACAGCTCCTTCAATATCGTTGCTTCCGATTCGCAATCCTTTGTTAATGATTCGTTGACGATTGTCAAATTTTCCGGTCAAAAAACGGTTGCTGCATATAATATTGGGGGCAACTTTGACCAGGCATCAAATTCGTTCACCGCACCTGCCGACGGATTCTACCATTTTGATGTGTTCTTAATTTTTTCGGAGATTGCATTCGTTACCGTCGGTTTTCAAACTGCGGCATTCCCGATTATTGGTAGTCAGGAATTCCAGTCGAACATTATCGAATATCATACTTCCATTCCGCTTCTGCTCGGAGAAAAAGTGCGGCTCTTCGTTAAATCGACGAGGTATTTGAACTCCGCCCGTTGGAGCGGCTTTAAGATCAATTGATGTTTTTGAATATGCGCATTATTGCGATTTATATGTTCATGATGGCTTCTGTCAGTTCCGCACTCGGACAGATGCCTCGTGCTTTTTTTTACCAGGCCGAGATCAGAAATAGCGACGGAAGTCATGTTAAGGATAGCGTGCATTTGGTAACCTTTACTTTGTACGATGCAGCGTCGGGCGGAAATGTGCTCTTTACTCAAACCGGACAAGAAGCAATTCGAAATGGAATCCTGAGTGCTGCAATCGGCCGGCCAAACCCATTGCCCGATTCTCTCTTATTCACAAAGCCGTATTATCTTGGGATATCAATTGATACGTATTCCGAAATCCAACCTCGAACTGCGCTTAACTCTGCACCGTATTCGCTGCATTCAGCGTTAACTCGCAGCCTTACGCAGGATGCTATCATTGCACCGGAAATCCTTCCGAAATTCTTTCCTGCAATTGGCCCGGCCGGCGGAGACCTCATCGGGTCATATCCGAGCCCGAAAGTAGTCGCACTGCAATCAAAACCAGTTGCTAATATTTCGCCAACAATAAATAGTGCTCTTCAATGGAATGACAGTGTTTGGACGCCAACACCATTTCCGGGCCCAGTAGCATTTCATGTATTTGGATCCGGCGAATCGATCCAACAAGTGGGATCGTATTATCCGATTAAATCCTACGATGTTAATGATCCATCCTGTTTCAACTACAATAATGATTTTGAGATAAGCCGTGGTACGTTCATTGTTCCGCGATCAGGCATCTATCATTTCGATGCCTATCTGAAGGGTTTGCCCAATTCACCGGAGCGGATTGCTTTGTCGGTCGATGGGAATGCCAGGAATGTAATGAATTTCATTCAGATCGGTTCTCATACCTGGCAGCACGGAGAGTTGGGTCAATGGCAATATAGCGTAACTATTGCGCTTCAGGCCGGTCAGAAGGTACAACTTGTTTACTCACCGGCAATAACTGATCTGCATGCCGATTTCTCAGGATTCAGAATTAGATGAATACTCAGCGATCAATCATAACACTAATTCTTCTTACGTGCTGCAGTATTGCAAGCGCTCAGATTCCGCGTACGATTGAATATCAGGGAAAAGCAGTCCTTCGTAACGGTGATCCGGTCAGTGATGGAATACACTCCCTGATCATTTCCATCTATAATTTACAAGTTGGTGGCGATCTTCTTTTTTCCGATAGTCAGCAAGTGCGGACTACCGCCGGATTGTTTTCTACTGCGATTGGCCGCGGGTCTTCGATACCGAATTCGCTTTCGTTCGACAGTGTCTATTATGTCGATATTCGTATCGATGGCAGCGCACAACTTGCTCCGCGAACGGCATTTGCTCCGGTGCCTTATTCATTGAATGCCGAGTCTTCGAGCGGCCTTACACGAAAAGCAGTCATTCCGTCCGATCTTATTCCATTACTCTTCACTTCTGCGGGCTCAGCTCGAGGCGATCTTTCCGGTGCGTATCCGAATCCGAACGTCGCAGCCTTGCAGGGTAATCCGATCTCCTCGCGCCAGCCGAAGAATGGAGATTATCTTCAGTGGGATGGAAGCTCCTGGGGGCCGCAAGCATTTCCGAATGCTCATGCCTTCCGAGTAAGTGCCGATCTTCGTTTCCACCCGGTGATCTCAAGGCAAGTATTTGCACCTGCGTTTGATTCGATCGGGTCGATGAATGAAGGAAACGATTTTTCATTCACTTCCCAGTCCTTTATCGCACCGCAGGACGGATTGTATTCCTTTGAATCTTGGCTCAACGTATCAGCGCCGGTGGATGGAAATATCCGAATGGAATATGATGTGAACTCCAATCCCGCAAGCTTTCAGGATTATCCGGTCGAATTTGCGAACACTCAAGGGTTAAAGGATTATCACTTCACCTCTATGCTCGAACTGAAGAAAGGGGATAAAGTCCAATTTGTCTTCAACCCCCTTATCAGGACGTTCGTGACAAACGTGGAGATTAACGTATGCGTCTTCTCTGGTTATCGAGCTGATTGAGCTCCATCTCTAAAATTAGCCAAGCTCTCACCCGGCCAAATACAATTGCCGGAGCATTCTCCGCGGCGAATGCTCCGGCAGTTGGTTAATTATTCTTCGGCGGATCTGCCAGATGTAGGCCGTGCGCCGATAGGACGGTTGCGATTCCGACAATGATGCTGGCAATGTTCGAGACTACTGGCGGAAGCCCCGGGATCTGCTCGGCAAGGCCGGCCGCCGTTAAGAGGCCTGTTCCGATTCCGGAAATAGTTTTGAGAACATTGGCTCCGTTGATCTTGAATAAGGATGAAAAGAATGTATTCATGGTGTAGTTTAGTAGTTGGTAGTTTAGTAGTGTGGTAGCTGGTAGCTGGTAGTTTTGGAGTTTGGTAGTAGGTAGGGTCGAGCGCTGATTCGAAGATATGCTTAGGTGCAATTCGCGTAGTGTGTATAGGAAAATAGCTCACACTGTTGTGAGTGCACGAAAGACAGATGACTTTCTCTTAAGAGACGATCTCCCGCTAACCTTCAGATCGGACGATCTGGATCTTCACAGCGCCATGCTGCAAACCCATTTTCAGTTTCGGAAAGAAATCATCGAATGCCATTCGCGACTGGCCGATGAAATCGGTCCCTTTCGTCTTACCGAGCAAGATACATCCTTCCGTATTGGCAGCAGTGTTGCCGGGATGGATGCGAATGCCATCGAACATCGGAACATTCAGGACATGCGGCATGGGGCGCCCGAAGCGAGTCGAATTATCGATGATTACGCTATACTCGCCATAAGGAATTGCCGTAGCCTTGGGAATTTTCACTCCTTCGGCTCTGGTCACATCTTCTAAGGTATAACATTCGAATACGTCATCGATATAAAGCGATCCGATCGTGCTCGTGGCAGAAAATATCTGTCGAATGAGTTTGAGTTGCATAATGATAAAGTGGAGATGTTAAAGCAATAATGGAAACCGTAACAATTGCAGAGACGCTCTGCAGCGCGTCTCTGCAAATTAACGATTAACTTGCGCTCGTGCTCAGGATTCCGAGGTAGCCTGGCTGTCCGACTCCGAAGGCAATGCGCTCTGTCATCCGCAGCATCTGCAAGTCGTTGGTGAAGGCATTGACTCCTTCAGCAGTTGCATCGAAGCTGACACGCACATCCATTCCTCCATGCTGGCCGAGCCAGCATCCTGCCGTACGCAAATTCCCGAAGATCGCGAATGGAGTCGAGGGATGCGAACTCGTATCGTATGCCGAAATGAGAATGCCATTCGGGATCACCACGATCGGGAAGCCGCGGAACATCAGGTTTGTCACATTAAGGCCTTGCGCTCCGGCAATATTCGGAACAGCAGAACTTGTGAGGTCCCATAAGTATCGGCTATTCGTATCTTTCAACTTCAAGAGATCGGTCAGCGAATTCTGCTCGACGAAAAGCGACGCTCCGCGCTGTTGTGCAGGTGGAAGCGACTGAATAAGCGAAATCAGATCATCGAATTTGATATCGGTGAATTTCGTCTTGCCGCTTGTCGATGTTCCGCCGAGATAGGTTGTGACAACTCCCGAAGTATTGAGAATTCCCGTGAATGGAGATCCCGATCCACGGAAGACTTGCGTATCCTCTTCCTGTGCAAAGACATTGGTGAAGATGCGAACGATCGTATTATAGATATCGATGTTCGCATCGTCCAATAATTCATTCGAGATCGGATAGATCGCTGCAAGTTTCTTTGCTGTCAGAGTCAATCTTCCGAATGTTGCTTTCGAAGAGGGAATCGCTGTGTTCTCATCCGTCCAGGTCACCGAAGGTTTTCCGGCAAGAGTAGAGACGTTCAGGACATTCGATCGCATCGAAACTTGCGCACAATACTTGCGTGCAAATCCGAATTCATTGAGGAGGAAGATTACATCGGCAAAGAATTCTTCCGGCACAAGGTAGCCTCCGGCCGAATTTGTCCCTTCGAGCTGTGGCGCAAGGAGCTTGACATATTCCGGATCATACGTCGATTGGATCGATCGCAGCTCGGAATAATTATTCGCTGCAAGTGCCGAAAAGAAGCGGAAAGTCTTGCGGATCTTCTCGCGCTCAGCATTCTTCGGGCTCGAAGCATCAAGCCCTTTCAATGCGGATCTATCCGGAAGTGATTTAATGCGTTTAGTAACAGCTTCATCGATCAGAGAGCGCATCTCGTCACGATTAGCAGTAAGTGTGTTGGTGTTTTCGTTCATTGTGATCATAGTGGTTGTTTAGTAAGTGAGTGGTTTTGTTAAATGGGGAAGCTCTTAGCGAATAGGCAAGTGGACGGATAGACGTATAGACGGATAGACGTATCGTGGGTAGATGTGAAGCGGATTGATATTCTGACTGAATTGTGATGAGAAGTAAGCGAGTGATCATGCGAAACGGAGAAGCGTTTAGTATATTTGCGAGTTGAGGTATAAGCGTGTAAGGTCTAGACGCAAAGTAAAGTATTCGTGTTAACTATTTTCTAACTTTGACATCAATGAAAAAAATAATTCAGACGTATCGGGATCTTAAGGCATGGAATGAAGCCATGGATCTTGTAGAAGATATCTATAAATTGACAAAGACATTGCCGCCGGAAGAGCAGTACGGACTCAAAAGTCAGATCCGCCGATGTGCTGTATCACTTCCTTCAAATATCGCAGAGGGCCACGGCAGAAAGGGTAATAAAGAATTCATGCATCACCTCTCGATTGCGAAAGGATCGTTATCCGAATTAGAGACCCAACTCATCTTATGTGTTCGTCTTGAGTATGTTTCCAGAGCCGATCTAAAGCCCGTCTGGAATCGTGCACAAACTCTTAGCAAGCTCATCTCCGGATTAATCCGCTCGCTCCTGAAATAGTCTCCTCATACAATTGATCGTCCCTTCCGCGCCCATGAATTGCGCGTTCACTTCTTTGTGTCCAAAATCTAACCCTAAAGCCTATACGTCGATCCGTCTATACGTCGATCCGTCTTTCCCCTCCATACGCCCATTCGCCAATACCCCCATACGCCCACCTCAAATCATCTCCGCTGCTTCGCCGAGCGTCAGTTCCTTCGAAGCCGGCTCGCCGTCGTCTACTGCATACGGATTGCATGGTAGCTCCACTTTCGAGATTTCGATAAGCTCCCATTTCGTGAATCGGTAGCCGCCAAATTCATTCGGCTCCCATTCGATCGGCCGGAAGCCGATGGAATTGGCAGGAAGATATCCGGCCTTATCCATTTGAAAGATCTTCTCGGCAAATTCGGAAGTCTCAGAAGTTGCGTATTCAGCAAGTGCATAGAGTGCATCCTGAGTTTTTACAAGCTTCAGGATTTTCCCGAGAGTATGCACCGGCTCTGCAGTCTGGCCGTGCGACCAGAGGAATTGCGGATTGCGCAGAAAGTTATCCGTGATCGCACCTTCGATGATCATCTCATCGCCGGAACGGTCCGGATCGCTCGTCGCAACTTTCAGCCACTTCATGCGCGATGGAGAAGAAAAATCTGTCTCTTCGTTTTGTGTGTTCAAGACGGCAAGATCCTTTTGGTTCATTTCATTTTCCGTATCGGCAGCAAGAGTCAAAGTGCCGTTTTTCAGGAAGATGATCTTTCCGGGTATATTTTTGTATCTGGATTCTAGGTTGTTCTGTGTATTGGTCATAATGTAGTTGTGAATTAATTAATGATTCTTGATGGTGAATCGATTAGCGGTAGTATCCTATTTTGTTAAGGAAAAAAGAGTTCTTATGAACGATTTTGGCACGTGCCTATGGCGAACCGGAGACTTTGAAACTAGTCCGATAATGCTTCGTAATTTCGGGAGATGAAGCGCATCCTCAGCTCCCTTTTTCTTATGGTTCTGCTCAGTTGCGGACAATCACATGCGCCGCTGGCTAATCATGTTGTCGTCCGAATGCGCGACAACTCCACAAAAGATTATTTCTTGCTTGCGATCCATGATAGTTCGCTGATCGTCGCACCATTTGTCAAAGGTGAATCGATCGATCTCGGTTCGTTAGTCGGATCTGCAGAATCGATTCCATTTTCATCCATTCGAGTCGTTACACATTCCGAGAAGGCTTCCGGCGATGACGAATTCATCGGAGGATTCATCGGCTGTTTCACGGGCGGCACGATCGGCGGCTGCGCCGCAGCCCAAAGTGCGTTTGGTGAAAACTCCGTGCCACCAACACTGCCGGTGGCAGTGCTCTACATTGCCAGTCCGTTTATTGGAATTGGTGTTGGAGTTCTCATTGCCGATCTCATGGCCGCTGGAAATGAAGAATATTTTCTCGATACCAAACCGCAAATCGAAAATTTGCGGCACTTCGCGTATTACTCGAAGCAGGAACCACCACAATTGAAGATTCTTAAATGAAGAAGATCGCTTCGTCGCTTCTCTTAGTCGTACTGCTAAGCTGCGGCACATCGCAGCCCAATGTGCATAATCGGATCAGCATTCAATTCCGCGACTCAGCCATCGGTGATTTCTTCCTCCTTTCGGTGCGCGATCATTCAGTTGTTGTCGCTCCGTATGCCAGCGAGTATATTTCCGTTGGTTCACTCATCATTACTGCGAAGAATGTTCCGTTCGAAAAGATCGAGAAGATCTACTATAAGGGCGATCGTATGCCCGGAAGTATTGTCCTTCCCGCACTCGGAGGTGCTGCGATCGGCGGCTGCGCAACGTGTCATTACCAATGCAATATCACCGGCGATGGCGGCGGAATGAGCGCCGATGAAATTCATCGGCAAGAGCGGATTCAACTCTTCGGCCTCGGCGGCGGATTTCTCGCCGGAGCGCTCCTTGGTTACTTTTTCAACTATCAGGATCAGGAATACTCGCTTACCAGTACGCATGACATCCAGCATCTTCGCAATTTCTACGCGCTATTCCCGAATAAAGAGCCGTCAGATCTGGAGCAGATAAAATGAAGAGTATCTTCTATTTTGCTCTTTTGCTTACACTGATCCTCAGTAGTTGCGCCTCGCATCCGACGCAGACGAACCGGATCAATATTCAGTATACAAATGGGCAAAGTCAAGATGCTATCCTTCTTGCAACCCGGCCGAAAGCTCTGCTCGTCGCTCCGGTGAATATCGGCGAGTCACGCGATACGCTTTTAGCATCGGCCACAAGTATTCCGATGGATTCGGTCTTTCGTGTTTCCTTCTCTCGAAAGCCCGTGCTCACCGATGCAATTCCTGGCGCGCTCTGGGGATTGCCTCTCGGTTTAGTCGCCGGCTATTTCGTTTTTGCAGCGATCGCCCCTCCATTTGGCGGATTGTTTTTCGCGACATATTGGGTCGCGACTCCAATCATCGGATCCCTCGTCGGCGGAGCGATAGGCTATGCGACCGGAGCGCAGAGCCGGGAATTCGATCCTCACGATTTTCGCGATTATAT
>JAUZOQ010000022.1 GCA_030706385.1 Bacteroidota bacterium
GAAAGCACCATGGCGAACCACGACGTAACCGATGTCTCTTTTCTGCGGCGATAGTAGATGAGCATGAAGCACGGGAATACGGCAAGCAGTGCAAGCTGATGCACTCCGAGCGAAAGGCCGATGACATAGGAAACAAGCAGAAGATATTTCTCGCTATGTTCTTCTTCGGCATGATCGTACCATACGAGCATCAGCCACGGAATGATAGAGATGAAGAGCGATCCGAATGCATACACTTCGCATTCGAGTGCGTTGAACCAGAAACTATCGGTGAAGCAATATGCCAATGCGGCAATAAGTGCTCCGCCATAGGTCGTGAGTTCATCGGCAAAAGACTTCGGTTCGCCGCGCCATAATTTGATGAGGCGTGCCGTCGTCAGATAGAGTAACAAGATCGAAAGTGCCGATGCCAGAACGGAGAAGAGGTTGTAGCGAGCGACGTGATCAGCGAAGGTCGGAAGCATGATGGCAACTCGCCCGATGATCGTCCACAGCGGCGACCCGGGAGGATGGCCGATCTGCAAGCCTGCTGCAGCGGCGGCGAACTCGCCGCAATCCCAGAACGAGATCGAGGGCTGCATCGTCAGCAAGTATGTGAAGAACGCCACAAAGAAGGCGATTCCCGCAAAAATATAATGATTCCGTTTAGATGGCATCAGAGAGTTAGTTATAAAAAAAGCGTCGTAAGTAAACCGAAATTGCCGGAAGAGCAATCCCGGATTTATGGCGTTTTGCAGCTAATTCCACTGCCCGAAGCCGGAACGCTGACGCTCCGGAGCAAACAGTATCAGTTCATTCGACCTTCGGGGGAAACCTGTTATTTCAATGCATCTCGTTTTTCGATCAGGTACTTGAACTCCGGCGGGATCTGCTCTTCGGGAACACCGAGCATCTTGATCGCCTCATCGTATTTTGCCATCGCAGCAGCCTTGTTTCCGGCTTTGAGGAATTTCAATGCTTGTGCTTCATCCGCTTTAATGGCAAAGGATTTATCGTTCGTTGCCTTTTGAAGTTCGTTGAAGAGTGCGATCGCTTCGTCATACTTTCCAAGAATAACATAGAGACCCGACCGCATATAATTGAAGGATAGATGCCGGCGCTCATCGTTCTCCGTTCCGCCAGGAACATACTTATCGAGAACATCAATATTCTTCAACGCAATGTTCGCATAGCGAACGGC
Organism: Bacteroidota bacterium; assembly: GCA_030706385.1. Lineage (GTDB taxonomy): Bacteria > Bacteroidota > Ignavibacteria > Palsa-1295 > Palsa-1295 > PALSA-1296. Next base: position 1,181 of record JAUZOQ010000022.1, read on the forward strand.
CTTTGCAGAATTTCCGGCCTGGTCGTAATCCTCGGCGATCATACTGAAGAGCACATCTTCCGTATTGACGATCTCCGGTGGCAGCCGGTTATCCAATGTATCGAGTACACGCAGGACTTCTGCTTTATTTCCTTTTTGCAATTCAAATGTTGCAAGTTTGAGGAAGCAAAGGTAGTAGCTCTGCGCATAGGCTCCGTCGAGATAACTGTGATGCGCTTTCGGATCGTTATAGGTTCTTATGAGCATTCCCTTTCGCGGCTCTTGTGCCGGAGTTTGCGGCGGATTGTAGAGATATTCTTTCAAGCGATCTTCGATGATCGGGCCTCCGTAATCGGAGCGATAATCCGGATGGCGATCCGGAGTCAGGCGAAGCGCCATGCCTTCGGCAGCTAAATACGGATCGAGGCCGGAGCGGTAATTATCCGGAACGGATGTGGAAAAATAGATCGGACGATCGTCAATATTATTTTTCAGAATATCGACGATAAGCTGATCACTGACGGTGAAGATGTAGTTCTTGCCATCGCCGAATGTTCCGGTCTGATTCCAGCTTAGTGTCACTCCTCCGCGTGTCGAATCACCGGTAATGTGGCGAACTGCAGCAGCGCTTATCGGAACACTCTGGGGTCTTGGAGTGCCCTGGTCATAGTGCGGAGCAAGTGGCGAATCCTGCGGGGCAGTCAGCGAGGCATCGCTGAATCCGGAAAGCGTTACCTTCTTTGCTCCCCACGGAGATTCGTTCTTCAACTCATCGATATACCAGCCGATGTTCGAAAGCGATAGCTGCACAATGCGCACATCGCGACGAATGCTGTAAACATCCTGCAGACACCAGAGAGGGAATGTATCATTATCTCCGAAGGTGAAGAGGATGGCATCTTTCTCGCAGCTTTGCAAAATGTTGTAGCCGTAATCGAATGGAATGTAATTCCTTGCTCGAGAATACTCGGCCCATTTCGAAGTCTCGGAGAAATTCTTACCCATGGCAAGCCCTGCAAGACCTACACATTGGTTGAGTGGCACAAGGATAAGTGCTGCAAGCAGAGTTGCACCAAGCACAGCGGTGTTCCCTTCTCCCGTTGCGATCGGGAATGCTGCACGCTCTTCGCCTTTGGATTCACCTTTCTTCTTTGCGCGTAGAACTTCCATGATGCCGGTTGCACCGATGCCGATCCACATAGCATAGACATAGAAGGCTCCGACATAAAAATAGTCGCGCTCGCGAGGCTGCGGATCCTGTTGGTTTTGATACCATGCCGTCATCCATCCGAGCATGATGAATGCGGCGAGTAACGTGAGTGCGCGTTTTTTATCGCGTTTGAAATGCCAGTAGATTCCGAAAAGCCCGAGCAAGAACGGAATGCCGAATGTCTTCGACCAATCGACTCCTGCATCTTGCTTATCGTTCTCTCTTCCGATGAAATTCCATTCGAGATAGCGATGATACATATGATCGGTCTGGTAACGCCAGAAGAAATCCATGTCGCTCGAATAGTTCGTCCACGTCGGGCCGGATTTTTGCCCTTCATCGTTAAGTGCGCGGCGAGGCAGCGGCGGACGGTAGCCATACTGATCGCGATTGATAAAACTCGTAAGCCGTGCAAGAGTACGCGGAGCATTCTCATTCATCGGCGGATTCTGATTGGCTCTAACAACCATCATCGTATACGTCGAGTATCCGACGAATAGAAGCATCGAAGCCCATAAGCTCAGGTTCAGAACCGATTTCCGTTTCTTCTGCGAATACCAGATGCCGTAGATCGAACCACCGATCAGCGCCAGGCCGACGACTCTGCCGATCCCATCGGCGCCGAGCCACTCGACAAGCTGCGAGAGCACGATCTTATAGGCGATCAGGAATGCAACGATCGAAGCGGCAACCATTCCGAGCCACGAAGCTGTCGTCACATTCGCTCTTCTTCTATAATAGATGAGCATGAAGCACGGGAAGATCGTCAGCAGTGCAAGCTGGTGGACGCCCATGGAGAGTCCGATCACGTAGGCAACAAGCAGCAAGTATTTTTCCGAATGCTCTTCTTCAGCATGATCGTACCATATAAACATCAGCCAGGGAATCAGAGCGATGAAGAATGTTCCGAAGGCATACACTTCGCATTCCAATGCATTGAACCAGAAGCTATCGGTGAAGCAATAGGCAAGTGCTCCAACGAGTGCTCCGCCGAAATGCGTGAAGATATCGGCAGTTGATTTCGGCTCGCCTCTCCAAAGCTTGATGATGCGAACAAGTGTCAGATAGAGAATTACGACGGTCGCAGCAGATGCGAGAACGGAGAAAAGATTGTAGCGGGCGACAGGATCGGCCATTGTCGGCAGCATCATGGCAATCCGGCCGACGATCGTCCAGAGCGGGGAACCCGGAGGATGCGGGATCTGCATAGCCCAGGCAGCGGCGGCGAATTCGCCGCAATCCCAGAATGGGATCGATGGCTGCATCGTGCTGAAATACGTGAAGAAGGCTACGAGAAAGGCGAAGCCTGCAAATAAATAGTGGGTTCTTTTCAGATTCATCGTATGGTGAATTTAGAATCTCAAAAATACGACGGATACGGGACTTTGTTACCGAATCGGAGTAATGAATAATTCAAATGAATCTTTATTTGTCCGGCCTGTTAGCTAATCTAAAGTCATTAATAACGAGAGTATGGTCAAGACGCTCATTATTTTATTTCCGGTTTTGATTGTCCTAGCATTCATAGTGTCAGAGAGCCATGCTCAAATGAGTGATTCTTCATCTGCGAAGGGCGATTCCCTCTCACAAATGCCATCGCATTTTTTTTGGACGACATTTGGCCTCGGAGGTAGTACTATCAAAGATGACGAGGCTCCCATAGGACTAGCGATTATTGAATGCGCTCAATATGGATCAAATACATATCTGGCACGCATCACTTATGGCACGGGTGGGCAGGAGAATAAATTACCTCACGAAAGGGTGTTCGATGCAGGATTATTATATGGAAAGCAAGGAAGACACAATCTATGGTATGGTTCGATAGCTATAGGATTAGCTTATGTATTTGTTACGAAAAGGATTTTTGATCATCAGGTGCCAGGAACATTTGAACCGGAAGATGTTTATCGCGCTGAAACAACTCATACTGTTGGAGTGCCAATACACCTCCAATTCTTTTCCAAGTTTTCAGAATCTACTGGCGCAGGGATTGGGTTAACCATTTGCGCCAATGTCAATCTTAGCCGCTCATTCGGACTGTTCCTGTTCTCGTTAGTCTTCGGGACTTTTTGATTGATCTGTCGCGCTGAATACCTAAAGAACTCGGTCATGTAAACTAATTTTGGTGATGAAATCGAGAAACGCAAAAGATATTCAAGTATTACTGACGATTTTCTTCGCTACATTTTTTTTCGCCTCCGATGTATTTTCACAATATGTAAAAATCGGGAAAGACTCGCTTTATGTATCCAAAGATTCACTTATTGACGAATTCAAGAGTGCCTTGTCCAATCCGTTCAGGTCGATATCATTGGTAGATAAGAAGGATAGCATCCACAGATCTATCGCACATTTTGACGGCAATGTATTCTTCTTCCGTTTTTCGAATAGCAGCATACCGATCAACGATGTATCGTATGTTTTTGAGGAACGTACGTTTAGTACCGTTGGCACATTCATAGGAATCGGAGCAGGCATCGCGACATGGGGCATCCTGGATGCGAAACTCGGTCAACAATTCGGCATCAACATCCTGGGATGTCTCTCCTTCGCTGCATTGGAAGGGTATATCGGTTATCTCATAGGAGATCACTATCCACGAAGTGGGATGACTTTTCCCATCGAGTTAATTCGTTAACCGATTCGAATAAATGGAATTCCCATTCCATGTAACAACATCTAATGTTTTGACGTATATTTGCAGGACTAGTCAATAGTCTTTAGTCGTTAGTCTTTAGCAGATAAGGGCTTATGAACTTGTGCTAACGGCTAAGAACTAACGACTAATAACTCCTCGTATGGGAATCGGCGAAGAAATAAAGCAAAGCACATTCAAGAGCGAGTATCAGAAGCTTCTGATCAATGTGGGCTTTACATCGAGTTGGATGGAGCGCACGGCTTCGTGCAAGCTACGCGCCTATAAGCTGACTCCGCAGCAATTCAACGTTCTGCGCATCTTGCGCGGGCAGAAGGGCAATCCGGCCACGATCAACTTGCTGACCGAGCGGATGATCGATAAAAGCTCGAATGCTTCACGCCTGGTAGATAAATTAGTCAAGAAAGATCTCGTCAAGCGGCAGGAATGCCCATCCGATAGAAGGCAAGTTGACGTATTCATAACTAAAAAAGGCCTGGACCTTCTTTCGAAGATCGATAAAGAAGAGGAAAAATGGCTTGCCGAGTTCAAGGGCTTATCCGTTACCGAGGCAAAAGAGTTGAACAGGCTGCTGGATAAATTGCGAGGGTAGATGAGGATACAAATATGAAAACTGTCGTAAAAGAATATTCGAACGGTGAAGTAACCGTCATCTGGCAAAATGCCCTATGCGCTCATTCGGGAAATTGTTTTAGAGGCCTACCCGTCGTCTTTCATCCGCTACGAATGCCGTGGGTCACACCGAAGGAATCGACGACAGAGAAGATCGTCGAACAAGTGAAACGATGCCCTTCGGGTGCGCTGAGTTATTATATGAATGACGAAAGGCCGATACATAAGAGTTGAAGCAATGCCTCCAGAGGCACACGTGAACTGCGGATGATGGATGATGAATAGGGGATGATGGCAGTTCACGCTTCTAAAGGCGGTGCGGAGCGATCCGCACCGTTTATTTTTCTCACTTCATCAAGCGAATCACCACTCCATCGCAGAACCGGTACCCCTTTTTGGTGAGCTTCAGATAATCCCCTTCCACTACTACCATTCCTTCGTGAAGTAGCATTGGAAGCTCGGCATGCCGAAGCAAATCTTCTCCGAATATTTTCTTGAATTGCCGAAGCGCAATTCCCGTTGCGCGCAATTGGCAAAAAAGGACTTCGGTTTTTCTATTCTCGATCGGAAGCTCTTCGGAATTAATGCGCGGGAGTTTTCCGCCTTCGATCATCGCGCCATACTGCTCAAGCGAGGATACATTCCAGGCCCGCATGCCGCCTAAAAATTCATGAGCCGATGGGCCAAAGGAAACATACTCCTTAAAGCCATCCCAGTAGACGAGATTATGATGCGCGCGAGTTGCCGGGCTCTTAGCATAATTAGAGATCTCATACTGACTATATCCTGCTTCTGCAAGCCTTGTCTGCACCATTTCGAATAACTCTGCCGCTTCTTCCTGCGCCATCTCGCCAACCTGGCCGAGCTTGACCATGCGATTAAGCGGAGTGCCTTCTTCTACAGTAAGATTATACGCACTGATATGATCGGTGCCGAGCGCAAGCGCTTCATCGAGCGAATACGAAAGTTTTTCCTTCGTCTGGTTCGGTAATGCGAACATGAGATCGAGACTGACATTCTCGAATCCGGCTTCCCGTGCAAGTTTGATCGCAATTCTCGCTTCATCGGCGCTATGGATTCGCGATAGCCACTGGAGTTCATCGGCATTAAAGGACTGGACTCCGAAGCTGAGCCGGTTAACTCCGAGCTTTCTGTAGCCGGAAAGTTTTTCAAGGGTTACTGTTCCGGGATTGCATTCGAGGGTGAACTCCACATCCCTTGCAATAATGAAATTCTTTTTTATTTCGGAAATGATCGAAGATAATTCTTCCGGCGAAAGCAAGGAAGGCGTTCCGCCTCCGAAAAATATCGTATGGAGTTCGCGGCCAAGGAGTTCCGGATGCTCTTCGATCTTCAAAGCTATTTCCTTCTTCAATAGCGAAACGAATTTCGATTGCGAACTGCGATCTTCGATCGAATAGAAATCGCAGTACACACATTTCGTCTCACAGAATGGAATGTGAAAATAGGCGGAGAGTGCAGAGAAGTCCGAAGCGGAGAAGTCCGATGTCCGATGTCCGACGTCCGAAGTCGAAGAAGTTGAAGATGTTGGGCTCAAAGTCATTTGTGATCTCTCTTTTTGAGATAGGCTTACGCTATTTCAGACTGGTGCAAGTATTCCAGCGCTTAAGATTGCCGCGTCGGGCTAAAGCCCTCCTCGCAATGACGTTGTTTTACTCCCGACAATCGACTATCGACCATCGACAATCGACACTCCGTCTAGTGCACTCCGTTAAGAATCCTTCCCCATCGGATATTGAATTTCTGCACTTCGTCGGGATCGCCTTCGCCGGGAGCGTAGGGCGGGTTGAACATCGACCAATAGATGAAGAGCGCATTGCCGACAACATTCTCGACCGGCGCAAAACCCCAGTATCTTGAGTCCAGCGAATTATCGCGGTTATCGCCCATCATCCAAAGATAATCTTTTTCGATGGTATAACTCTTGACGGGTTTTTCGTCGATAAGGATCGTGCCGTTATCGCCAAGGCGCATCGTATGTCCTTCGCGCTGAATAATGACGGCCCAGGCATCGTAGGTATTTGCATCGAGTTGGATAACATCGCCTTTTTTCGGAATGCGAATGGGTCCGTAGTTATCGCGATTCCAGGTATTGTTGCCTTTCGGAAAAAGATTGCCGCCCGGTTCGGGATGACCTTTCGGCATCGTATCGGTCGAAGCGATCATCATCTCCGGATTCTTCATCGGAGCGCCATTCACGTAGACTTGCTTATTTCGCACTTCGATAGTATCTCCGGAGAGGCCGATGCAGCGCTTGATATAATTCACATTTTTATCATGCGGATCGACTTCATCGCGATTACCCGGAAATTCGAAAACGACGACATCACCGCGGCTAACATGAAACGTATTGAAGCCGAAATGCGGGATCGGAAGGTTTGTGAACGGCAAGTACTTAGGAGTCTTGAAACTGTAGGCAAGTTTATTGACAAAGAGATAATCGCCGACTAGCAGCGAGTTCTTCATCGAACCCGTAGGAATCCGGAATGCTTCGACAAAGAAAGAGCGGATACCGATAGCGATCAGCGCGGCGATAAGCAGCGATCTCCAGAACCCGTCTTTTTTCTTGACCGGTTTTTTCGGTGCGCTCGTGCTGCCGCCATCTTTGCGGATCTGATCCAATGTTCTCGTTCTCGGCTCGTTATTTGCCATTTTGTATAATAAAAAAATCTTTTAGCTTTGCGCAAGTCTTTCGTCTGCAGAGCGTGATCAGAAATTCGTGCGGATGAAAGCCATCCATAATCCCCTACCATCGACTATCGACCATCGACTACACGACTCCCCCTAATCCGTAATCTGTAATATCGCCAGGAAAGCTTCTTGCGGTACTTCAATCCTGCCGACCTGTTTCATACGCTTCTTGCCTTCTTTCTGTTTCTCAAGCAATTTGCGCTTACGCGAGATATCGCCGCCGTAACACTTAGCAGTAACATCCTTGCGAAGAGCCTTCACGCTTTCTCTGGCAATGATCTTCGCGCCGATAGCGGCCTGGATCGCAACTTCGAACATGTGGCGCGGAATAAGCTCGCGAAGTTTAGTGCACAATTTTTTGCCCCATTCGAATGCCTTATCCCGGTGAACGATCGTGCTGAATGCATCGACGGGATCACCATTGAGCAAGATGTCGAGCTTGACAAGATCGGATTGCCGGTATTCCAAAAATTCATAGTCGAGCGAGGCGTAACCACGAGAAATCGATTTCAGCTTATCGTAGAAATCGAAGATGATCTCCGAAAGCGGAAATTCATATTGAATATCGGCACGCGTTGCATCGAGATAGGTCGTTGTCTTGTATACGGCACGGCGTTCGGTAGCAAGCTTCATGATGGCGCCGACATATTCGCTCGGCACAATGATCTGCGCTTTGACGAAGGGCTCTTCGATATACTCGATATGCCCAGGAGGCGGCATTGCAGAAGGATTATCGACGGTGATAATCTCATTCGAAGTTGTCATCACTTTATACTCTACGTTCGGAACGGTGGTGACAAGGCTTTGATTGAACTCGCGCTCCAATCGCTCCTGGATGATCTCCATGTGCAGGAGGCCAATGAAGCCGCAGCGGAATCCGAAACCGAGAGCTACGGAAGTTTCCGGTTCGAATTGGAGTGACGAATCGTTAAGCGTGAGCTTATCGAGCGAGTCGCGAAGCTCCGTATAGGCTTCGGCATTCTGCGGATAAAGTCCGGCGAATACCATGGGCTTCGATTCTTTGAATCCGGAGATCGCAGCAGGCGCGGGATTCCGATAGGATGTAACGGTATCACCGACACGCGTCTCTTTCACATTCTTCACGCCTGCGATCAGGTAGCCGACATCGCCTGCCGAAAGCGATTTCTTCTGCTCTCTTCCGAGGCGCAGTGTGCCGATCTCTTCGACGCGATACTTCATGCGGCTATGCATGAACATGATCTCGTCGCCTTCGTTGATCGTGCCGTCAAAGACGCGCATGTAAACGATAGAGCCGCGATAGGAATCGAAAAGCGAATCGAAGATGAGGCAGCGAAGCGTTCCATCGGGATCGCCTTCGGGCGCGGGAATGCGTTTATGGATTGCCTCTAAAATTTCCGGAATTCCGATTCCCGCTTTTGCGCTGGCAAGCAGAATATCCTCTTTCTTGCAGCCGATAAGCTCGATGATCTGATTGCTGACTTCATCGATCATTGCAGATTGAAGATCGACCTTATTAAGCACAGGAATGATCTCGAGTCCTGCATCGATGGCTAGATAAAGATTTGTGATCGTCTGTGCCTCGACGCCTTGTGTTGCATCGACAACAAGAATGGCGCCTTCGCAGGCAGCCAGAGAACGTGAAACTTCGTACGTGAAATCGACGTGGCCCGGAGTATCGACCATATTATAGGTATACTCTTTGCCGTCAGAGCCCTTATACTTCATCATGATGGCATGGAGCTTGATCGTGATACCACGCTCCTGCTCGAGATCCATATCGTCAAGGACCTGATTATACTCCATTTCGCGCACGGCGATCGTATGCGTTTCCAGCAGCAATTTATCGGCAAGTGTGGACTTACCGTGATCGATATGCGCAATAATGCAGAAATTCCGGATGTGATCGAGCGTCATTCTGAAGTATAGAGTTTGCAGTAAACAGTTGACAGCATTGGCTTTCCTGTTAACTGCCTTCTGCTTACTGTCATCTATTTTAAATAGCTTGATAGAACACGGCGGAGAGGGGAAATGCTCCGAGCGAGAGGTAATCCGTGATTTTGCGAGCTAGGAGGACCGATGTCGAAGAAATACTTACTTCGCCACTTCCAGCTTCTGCGTCAGGATCTTTCCTCCTGAAATGAGCCGGACATAGTAAACTCCGGCTGGAAAATTGCCTAATGGGATTTCACAGTGCGACCGGCCAGATGGAGTGCTTATCCTATACATTTGCCTTCCGAGGGCATCGGAAATGCATAGAGAAGACTTCTCTTCAAGCTGATCAGGCAACTCAATAGAGACGGAACTTCCCGATGCCGGATTGGGGCGAACGAGGATATTCTCAACATCTTGTGAAGGGGTATTCTCAACTCCGGCATCCTGAAGTGTGCCATACATGAGAGCTGCAAAAAAACCCCGATTGTAGATCGCAAGAAGATTTTTTCTGCCGACGAAGAATATTCCATCTACATAAAGGTGCTGCGAATCGATGACATCGTACTCCCACGTCTTTCCGCCGTCTCTTGTCAAAATAATTGATCCGTTCACGGAGGAGGCAACGCCCAAAAGAGAATCGGCAAAACAAACCGAACGGAGTTCATGGTAATTAAAATTCGAGTCCATAACCTGTGACCAGGTTGCTCCTCCATCCGATGTGCGGATAGAATAAAAGTTGAAATTGGCCGACCAGGAATGGCCTCCTACGACTATAAAATGCAAACTGTCGAAAAAATGCACTGCAGTAAGAGGAGTCCATGAGGAATCCTTCAGCGAATGATCAACGATCGGAATGCTGTCCCACGTCAAACCGGCATCAAAACTGCGAAAGAACCGAAGATAATATTTATCGAATACATAAAAACATCCATTCTTAAATGCCTTACAGATGTGGAATAATGACGAAGTGAGATGAGGCCGTGCCCTCCATGACTTCCCTCCGTCGGAAGTTATGCATACTAGTCCGTTACCTCCGACCGCTATGCCATGATCATCATCTGCAAAACTCACATCAAAAAGAGGCTCCGTTACCTTTGCGCTTTGTCGGTGCCATGTTATCCCGGCATCGGTGGTGCGGATGATTAGGCCGCTATCTCCGACTGCAACGATATTCGATGAATCAATTGCGAATACTTTTTCAAGATGAGCATCATGAATTGACTGAAAGTATGGGATGCCGCTTTCCTGTCCTTCCCAGGATAATCCCCCATCTGTCGATCTTTTGATGATCACGCTCATCCGATGATTCGTTGTATCGGTAAGTTCTCCGACCACCGTACAGTTCTTGCCTTCGGTGATCGAGAGTGATCGGTAATTATATTCCAACAGCGTTGGATCTGAAGTTTTCCACGGCAAAACTTCAGTCCAGGTAACTTGGGCTCTTAGATCATTAGGTGTGATACCGACCAAAATACTACACAGTAGCATACCGAAAACATAAGGGATGTATCGCATAATTTCCGATCTAACACATTGTGGGAAAATACAGTGAGCAAGGGACAACTCTCAAAAATAGCCCACGCTAATCATATCTGTATCATAAAATCAAGAGTAAGGTTATGTCTTCCTTACTTCGTCACTTCCAGCTTCTGCGTCATTACGCCGTTTGCTGAGGTTACGCGGATGTAGTAGATTCCTTCGTGCAAGCTGCGCAAAGGGATCTCGATCTTGGATATTCCCGTAGGAATCGGACCTTTCGAGATCTCTCTTCCGAGGATATCGATAATGGCTAGCGTTGCCATTCCTTGAAGAGGTTCGGAGAAATAACAGACTGCAGAATTTCCTGAGGCCGGGTTCGGACGGATCGATAGCGTTTGCGCTGCGATCTTCGAAGAATGGACGGATTCGATGATCTCCGGAATTCCCGTTCCGCTTATGATCGAATAATCCTTGATCGTATGCATAAACTGCGGCTCGAGATCGGTGCTCCAATCGATACGTCCGCTATCCCTTCCTACTGCTCGCGGATGGAAACAGACTCCGAGCGAAAAACTCTTTCCCGGCTGGATCAGAACCGGAAGCGAAGCCCCTGAGCGCGTATCGACGGAAAAATTTGCCGTATCCGATAGCAACCATGATTTCTCCAGGGTGAACGGAGCCTGGCCGACATTATGGATAATAACATTCTGGCAATATTGCTTGCCCACGGTGACTGAGCCGAACTCGAGGTCTTCCGCATTAATATATCCAGTCGTCGATCCGTGTGCATCGATCGATATGCCGACAGTGAAACAATCCGATTTAACGATGAGCGAATCGCGATGACGAAGCGAATCATTCGGTTTGTAGCAGACTCTCATCAAGAGCGAATCTCCGGCAGCAATGGCATGCGGAAGCGGCGGAGTAACCGATTGAAGCGTAAATGAAGGATCACCTCCGTGAAGCACTGCGGAATTCAGATTGATCGCCGGACTTCCGACGGCAGCGGTATTCTTGAAGACGAACGTCGTGCAAACTTCCGATCCGATCTTCTGAACAGGAAAGACGATACTATCGGCCCTGCCGGATGTCGGAGGATTCGTCGATAACTTAAGCGGAGATGCACTCCGACTCAGGACGAGAATCGACGTATTGCCAAGATTATCGATAATGGCAAGCGGAGCCATAGCTGGAGCCAGCGGATTCGGAAGAGAAACATCGAAGCAATATGCCTGCGAGCTGTGCCAGTGCGGATGCAACTCCCCGGCAACATAATCGGTCGAACCCGTATCGAGGCTGGTATTATTGTACTTCAATCCAACCTTGTCGAAATAGACTCCATCGGGATCGTCAATGAGTATGACGGCTTTAATACCCGGATCGTTCTTGCCCGTATCGCGGATGCAGACATGCCATGCCGAGCAGGAATCGATCGAGACCGCAAAGTTCGGAACGATGCCTGTATTGAGTTGCATGCCGCCCGTTGTTGCAAATTCCGTTTCGTAGGTCCAGTAATAACTTCCGCCGAATCCCCATGGCTCAAGCTGATTCATGCCGTAGACATAAGCGATAAAGGGATAATCCGAATGCAGGTAATACGATCCGGCACCGATACGGTACTGCGCGCCTTTGAGTGAGTATTGCTTCGATACGGAAGCATACGTCTTCATGTTTGTCACGTTGCCGACAAGGTTCTTTTCCGGACCGCCATCGACGGAGACCTTGATGTCATTCAGGCTATCGGAAATGATATTCATGAACTGGTTATCCGTCACTCCGAAGATCTGTGCAGGAAGTTGCACGGAGAAATTATATTCTTTTCTCCAGCGGGATTTGGGTACAACCGTAACCATGCTCGGAGCAGGCGTGGGGCTCTTATCGGTCTGGCTGCGCTCATCGTATTGCATTACGCTGATCTTCTTCCCGTTCGTCGTGTAGATATCGACGGGATCGGTAATATCGAACTTCTGAGGCGGCGTGCTAAGCCGCGATGTTGCCATGGAGTATCCGCCCGATATTCCGAGCACGTCCATCTGCGCTCGTGCAGCTACGGTATCGTAGGTATAGACGCGATAACTATCGCCATGCCCTTCTGTTCCGGGAGTTGAAGCCTCGACGAGCGGGATCGAAAGATATCCGACCGAATCCCAAAATTCCACCGGAGTCATTTGCTCGATCATGAAGTCGCGAGCTTCCATCGTATACGGATCGACTCCTCCGAGGCCGGCATCTTCATGTCCGGCGATCACGACGATCGGTTTCGAAGCAGTGACGATCGAACCGGAAATATCGGCGCTCGGATCTAATCCGTTCGAACGAACAAGATAGCATTCACCTTTTCCGAGAGAGATGGTATATGGGTGAGCCGCTCCTGTTGCTCCTGCTCCAGTCCGGACGCCTGTGTGTCCGCCCGTCGTTGTTGTGGTCGGAATGATCGTCACACCGGTCTGCCCTTCCGTACCGATGATGAGGAATTGGCCGCCGGCCGGATCGAAATCTTTCGGATAGTAGTAGCCGCCATAAATTCCGCCATAAAGTGCGCCATCGCCGGCGTTATCGTTGTAACTGGAAATGACGTAGTTCTTTCCGAGTGCAAGCGCCGGAAGCGCTAAGTAACTGCCTCCGCAGTTGACGCCTGAACTCAAGTATTGCACGCTTACTGGATACTTCGATGTGATATGGCAGGATTTGAATGCCGATGCTTCGGCGGATGTATCCATTTGCATCGCTGCAACATTCAAAGAAATTTGCAAAGAGCGGCGTGCGGGGACTTTATATGGGATCTTATTCACTTCCTCTCCGCCTGTCGTGAAGTAGGAGACCGTAACATCGTTATCGTAATACGTCGTGATGATAGCCATTGCAGCGAATGTTCCGCTTGCTTTGCCGATGGCAACATAGTTGTAGCTGGGATAGAGCATTCCCAGGAAAAATTCGCGGCCTTCGTTCGTCATGCCGCCATGCGGCAAGTAAACGGCAGTAATGCTGCCTGTCATGCCGATCGGAGCATAGATTTTATTCTGGTAATTATATGTCCCTCCTACACCGGCAATGTAACTAAAACTTGTGCCTGAGTTTACGGGACCCAAAGGTTTCGCGCCGGGTGGCAGAGAGACAGATTCAAGAGGATAAGTAGTGAAGTCGCCTTTCCATACGATCGTATCGCCAACCTCAACGGTTAACGTTTTCGGTGAATAGCCATAGCCATATGTCCCGCCAAAATTAACGGTATGAGAAGTCAGTCCGTATCCTGGAATGCCGAGAACAGAGAAAGCTAAGAATACGGAAACAGCTATGAAGTCACGGAGCCTCTTATCTATCGGAATCAACATACGATAACCATATTTATTGGTGCACCAAAAAAGAAATCAGGCGTAATGGCATGGCCCTGATGAAGTAAGACACGAACCCATCGAAAAGAAGGACAAATCTTAAAGGAATTTAGTGCCCAAAGAGGGGGTAGTGTGATTATGCACGATCCTATACTATTCTAAGCCTCAAGGACTATGCTGGCATCGGGATACTCGTCAGCAAGTGGGAAATTCGATGATGGAAGTGATCATTCTATTCCACAACAACTTTGCCAGCATTCAAAAGCCTTCCTTTGCGGTCAAGGAGGACATCGTAAATTCCCCTGGGAAGGAATGAAAGATTAATATGCTGCGAACCTTGGTCATTGGTCATACTTCGCAGGACTTCACGTCCATAAATATCCAAGATATGAATAGGTCGAAGAGGGTCAAGTGCCGATACATTGATGAAACTTGTGGCCGGATTTGGATAAACATGAGGCATCAACACAGGTAAGTCAATTCGCTGAGCACCTAATTTCTGAGCATCGCCTCGCACAAGAATAGATGGCGTTCCATAGTAGCCAAGATTCGCAAAAATTGCTACCGGATGACCATCCAGGGCCCAACCTAACCCAGTGCAACCATCTATATCATAGTATTTGTCGAGAAGAAGTGAATGCACATTCCAAGAATATCCTCGGTCAGTGCTCACCGCAATTTTGTTAGCTCCGCAGAATGCAAGCACGGTATCGCGTTCGAGCGATGTCATATTAGTCAATCCGGGAACAGTTCTAGAAAATTTTACAGGCTCCTCCCAATTTTTTCCGCCGTTTGTCGAACGAACGATTGTTGCACCATTACTGAGAGTGTCGAGGAAATAGTTACCGTAAGCAACGATAGTATCCCCACCGGTAAAATTACAGGAAGTAAAATTAAAATGACGGTAAGTCGTGTCTTTGGCAGTATCGATCAAAAGGTCGGTAGAATCGTAGGTTTGCCAATTATTGTATGTTGTGTAAAGTGGTCCGCGCAAGTCCTTGTAAACTCGAAACATTCCTCCGCCATACGAATGACAGCTCACCAGACCGCCCGCAACATTCGGATTAAATTCATTTAAGGATTTCACTTTCCATTTTTTTCCGCCATCTGTTGTTGTGAGTATTGTTACTTCTCCAGCGCCGCCAATAACTACTCCGCCAGTAGTAAAACTGCTCCGACTAAGAATGATACCATTCGATGGATCAGAGAAATGCATATCGACAATATCTCCGATGGAATCGGTCTGTTGCCACGATTTTCCCCCATCTTCAGTACGAATAAAGAATCCGGCGTCTCCACCAGCGATTACATTTAACGAATCAATCTGCTGAACAACATTCAAATGCATCCGACCACGCAAATCGGAGGATACAGGCAGCGAAGGGTTTTGGATATCCCAAGTTAAGCCACCATCGTCGCTGCGCCATAAATAATAAGTAATCGTCTGTGCGACAGTATCAATTACCTCACCACTAGCAGTACAGCTATTGCCCGAGCAGGAAATTCCATCAAAGGCAAAATAATCCCGGCCTTCTTGATCACCATGTTCTATATGCCATACGAATTGGGCATGAATACTTGACGCGCTAGATAGAATCATCGCGATTACAAAAAGCAACTTAATAGATTTATTTGCCATCTCGCTTCGATGTTATGGACACCTGCTAATCATTCATTTATTGACTTCCTATGACTTCAAATTTTCCTTCACGCAGTACTTTTCCCTTGTCGTAAAGAAAGATATTATAATAGCCACGTGGAAGTTTACGAGTGTCGAAAGTCAACTTTCCAGCATTTGACAATTCACCTTGCAATACTTGTCTGCCAAGCACATCAAAGACACGTGCACTTTCATTACCGATAGTTGAGGCTATCGTAACTTCATTTGTTGCCGGGTTGGGAAATATTCTCATTCGCTCGATCTCACCGGGAGCAGTCACGCTCAACTTAACATTCTGACCTTTGACTAAAACCCCCGGAAAACTCAAACCACCAGGGATTCCCCGACCGGGGAGTTCGGGGTAAACTCCGACGAATCCGCCATCACCAACAGCTTCCAAACCAAAACAGTAAACTAAATGGTAATCCGTATCAAGCACCAGAGAGTCATCCCTCCATGATGAGCCACGGTCAGAGCTGAAAAGGATATGGTTGAGACTTCCTCCGGCAGCAAGGACGGTATCCCGAGAAAGTGAAGTCATAAAACGAAGGTATGTGAATGACGGGAAAAGCATGGGTTGCTCCCAGGTCGAACCATTGTTTACCGATCGCATTAGGACACCTCCACCTCCATTTGGGTTAAACTGATTTCCGCAGACAAAGATGGTATCTCCATCGGTATACTTGCAATAGCTAATGTAATATCCACTTTTCCGAGCGGTAGAATCCAAGATTGGACTTGTCGAATCTACGGTAAGCCAATTATCTCTCGTCCTGTAGAATCGTCCCTGACCAATATCAAATACACTGTAATCTCCAGGCCCGTAGCAATGGCACTGAACAATGTTCGCTGAACTGAATGCTGATGTCCTCCATTGCCTTCCGCCATCAGAAGTTGTATAAATATTTGCAGAAGTATCACTTGATATAACGATGCCGGAATAAGGATTGGCAAAATGAACATTCCTTAGAAATGCCGAACTGTTGCACTGCTGCCTCTCCCAGGAGATTCCTCCATCGAATGTGCGGAGGATCAGACCCGTGTCTCCGACTGCGATAATATTTTGTGCATCAATCTGTTGGATCGCAATACACTGGTTTTGGTTGTCACCAAGTTCAAATGGAAGCTCCGGATCCTGAATTTCCCATGTGCTACCTCCATCGTCACTACGCCAGAAAATAATGCGCACTTTGTCCGTTAGGGCATCGCGGATTAAGCCCGTCGCTGTACAATCCTCTCCATTGCACGAAACGGCATTAAAAGTATAACTAAATCTCCAATCCGAAGCTAGATGAGTTATCTGCCATGACAACTGTGCTCTCGCGCCGAGTGTGCAGAACATCGGCGCGAGAGTAATGAATATAATTACAAGTTTAATATTGATCTTTACCATTATTCGCAGGAAACCTGGAATCCCCCGGTAGGGCATGATGAGCAATCCGGCGTGCCTATCGTAGAAAAAGAACAATCAGTAGCCGTTACAACACCACTACTGTAGCATAGTTGGCAAGTCTCCTCACAATAACTGCTACTGCTTCCGCAAGGTTCGAGTGCAGTCCCCCCTCCTTCCAAGGTAGTCGAAAAATAACAACTTGATAGATATACATTCCCTGTAATGCGATCAGTTGTCGTACAGTCTGGTAGAGAGCCTCCAATTACATCCCAAATATGTTGTTTGGCATCGCTAAACAGTTCCGAGGCAGTAAGACAATCACAAGCTCCAGAAGCTCCTGGATTCTTGTCTATTTGTTGAATATAGACTTCAAGAGTGTATTGAGAAGCAGGTGGAGGGTTGGATATGTAACGATAGCAATAGTGTACAGTTATTGAACAGTAGCTCACACCACCACAGGATCTGGTCCAAGTAATATTTGTGCCATGCGACCATGGCACCCCAGTTGGAGGAATATTGCTAGGACAGGCTGGCTGAGCCTTTAGCGCTGATCCAAGTAAACAAGAATAGAATAGTCCGAGCAGTATTGTTCGAGTAGCTTTGAGTAAAGATTGATTAGTAGGTTTCATATCTCAGAATTAAATAGGACACCAGCTTGTTTTTGAAGGGCAGAACTGCAAGACCCGCCACACAAAAGCTCGTGTCCAACGAACGTGTGGCGGACTTTGTAGTCTGTATATTGAATGACCGGAGCCTGAAAGCGCTCCGGTTTTGTTTAGGCAAAAACGAAACGGTTTGCCCAAAGAAAAATATCGGGTTAATATGATGGAGTCTGTCCTACCGGAAAGCCATGCTCTCATAAAAAAGGGGACAAGATTGCGATCACCAATTCTAGCCTACGGCAGATAATGGATTGGGAGCTTTAGGCGCATTCTCAAGGCATTAGGAGCCACTAACACATAGTGCAAAGATACGACAAGAAGAGAAAAAATCCAAGCCTTTGCAAAAAAAAAAAAATGATTCCTAACTTATTATAAATCAATAAGTTAATTGAATCGCTTCACTATCTCACAACCTGCAACTTCTCCGTCAGTACTCCATGGCCGGAGGTGAGACGGACGTAGTAAAGTCCTTCAGTAAGCGTGCGAAGAGGGAGTTCGATCTCTGCTAAGCCAGCAGGGATATCTTCCTTGATTATTTCTCTTCCAAGCACATCGAAAAGCGATAGAGTTGAAGAACTTTGAAGAGGTTCTCCGAAATCGCAGATCGCAGAAGTGCCCGATGCAGGATTCGGGCGAATGGAGAATGACGATGGAGCCGAAGGCTCGTGTACCGATTTCACGATAACGGGTGTTGCCGTTCCGCTGAGAAGCGAGTAGTGCTTATAGCTATCGGCATAAATAGAATCGATGTTCGTCGACCAATCGATCCGTGCGCTATCTTTCCCGACAACGGTCGGATGGAAGCAGAGCTTGATCGCAGTGCTCTTCGATGGAAGAATCGTAACAGGTAGGAGTGCGGCAGAAAGAGAATCGACGGAGAAATTCACCGTATCGGAAAGGATCCACGAACGCGTTAATGTGAACGGCGCAAGTCCGGCATTATGGATCAGAAGCGTCTTGCAAATTTCGGTGCCAACAGTTATTGAGCCGAAATCCAAGTTATCGGCATTGATAAGTCCGGTCTCGCTATGAGCATCGAGGAAGATCGTAACATCGAAGCAGCCTGTCGTGACGATAAGCGAATCCCTGTGGCGAAGCGAATCTTCCGAACTGTAGCATACTTCCACTTTGAACGAATCCTGTGCGCCGACTCCGTATGGAAGTGCGGGCCTGATCGAATCGATCGTGAACGCCGGATCCCCTTTCCTCAGCTTCACTGAGAGAAAATCGATCGGAGTGCTTCCGGCAGCTGCAGTATTCTTAAAGACAAATGTCGTACAGATCCGGCTGCCGACGTTTTGCTGAGGGAAGAAAATGCTATCGGGATGCGGAGAAGCGATAGGGCTCGACTTCAAAGAGAATTCCGGCGCGCTGCGCTTAAGCTGCACGATGATTCCGTTGCCGTTATTATCGATGATGCCGATCGGTGCTGAAGCCGATGCCTGGCGATTCGTGATCTTAATGCTGAAGCAGTAAGCTTGTGAGGAATGCCAGTGCGGCATGAGTTCGCCGCGGTAAAGATCGGTGGAAGATGAATCGAATGTTACGTTATGGTATTTCGCACCAATCCTATCGTAATACACACCATCGGAATCATCGATAAGCGAAACAACGCGAACGCCGGGATCGCCTTTGCTCGTATCGCGTACGCAGATATTCCAACCTGCACAGTTTGGCAAGGTATCGATGAAAACAACAAATGAAGGAGTTGCGCCTGTATTGAGTTGCATTCCAGCCGGCGCAGCAGATTCGGACTCGAATTGTTCGTACACCTTATCGCCGAAATACCAGTACTCATTCATTCCGTATGAATACACGGCGAAAGGATAATCCGAATGCAGATAGAACGGGCCGGAGCCGATACGGTAACGCGCACCTTTAATGTTCGGATAATTTTTCGAGACAACGTTTACAGTGCCGACATTTGCCAGAGCTGTGGTGATCGTATGCTCAACACCTCCGTTAGCCGAGACCATGATCGTCTGAAGGCTATCGGCGATAACATCGAGGAATTGATCGCCGACTACTCCGTGATCGGTCGGTGGAATCAACACAGAGAAATTGTAGGCCTTGCGCCAACGTGCATGCGGCACGATCGTCATCATGCCCGGAGCGCAGTACGGTTTATTCGTCGGCTGCGTGCGCTCGTCATATTGCATGACGTTAAACTTCCGGCCATTCGTCGAATAAATATCGACGGGTGCCGTAATATCGAATTTTTCGGGTGTGGGCGAGGCGAGCCGCGATGTATTCATCGTGTATCCTCCGCCGATTCCGATCACATCGGCCTGCACCTTTACCGGAAGGGTATCGAACGCATAGACACGATAGTTATCTCCGTGGCCTTCGAGTGAGGCAGGAGTCCCTTCGATAAATGGGATTGAGAGATAGCCCGTCGTATCCCAGACTTCAACGGGCGTCATTTCTTCGATCATGAAATCGCGGGCATCGAGCAATGCTCCGGCAACTCCGCCGATCGTCGCATCCTCCGCTCCGGCAAGAACAACGACAGGCTTCGATGCTTCGACCAGAGAGCCCGACATATCCTGGCTTGCATCCTTGCCGCTCGAGCGGACTAGGTAACACTGACCGCGCGCGAGCCCCGCAGAGAACGGCACGACTTTGTTCTTCGCACCGGGGCCGGTATGAACGCCAACGTGGCCGCCAGTAGTTGTCGAGTTCGGAGTGATCTTTACCGAAGTATTATCTTCCGTTGCGATTACCATGAAAAGTCCTCCTGCCACATCAATATTTGCCGGATAGCCCATCGATGTTCCCGATAACGCTCCGTTGCCCGCATCATCGTTGTAACTGGCAACGACGTAATTCTTCCCTAAAGCCTGAACAGGTAACGCAAGATAGCTACCGCCGGAATTCGCTCCTACCGAAACGCATTGAACGGTTATCGGATATTTCGAAGTGATATGATATGACCTGGGAAGCGGAATCTCCGGGAAGGAATCCATCCGCATGTTCGATGTGACCAATTGAATTTGCAATGTTCCGCGAGCCGGAACTTGCAGCATCGTCGGAAATACTTCGAGGCCGTTTGCATCGAAATAGGAAACATTTACCGTATTGGCATAATACGATGTGATAAGTGCGTAGACTTTGTAATAAGGAGCTGTCTGCATTTGCACGACATTATTGAACGTCGGGTAGAGCAATCCCAGATAGAACTCACGTCCTTCATTGGTCAGGCTTCCATGAGGCAGTCGGATGCCGCTAAAACTCCCTTTCATTCCGAGCGAGGCATAGATCTTATTCTGATATGCATAATTGCCAGGGACATCAACAACGTAGGTGAAGGTTGTGCCAGAGTTTATCGGACCGAACGGCAATGCTCCGGTAGGAACGGATGTCGATACGAGAGGATAGGTTGCGAAGTCGCCGCGGAAAACTATCGTATCGCCGACTTCGACCGTCAGCGCGTTCGGTACGTAATTATAACCATGCCCTCCTCCGAAATCAACATAATATAGCGTCGGAAGAGCAGCAAATGATGTGTTTGCTGAAATAAAAAAAATAAGGGATACAAAAACAAAGGAAAGCGATTTCAAACGGATCATCCGGCCTGCTGTGAAACGGTGTGCATAGTGATCAAGAAACAAACACGACAACTCAAGAAAAACTACAATATTGCCTAGGATTTAGTGCCCTAAGCTTCGATCCGTTCGATATCGACTCCGAGGCCTTTGAGTTTCTTTTCGATATGCTCATAGCCGCGCTCAACGTGATGGATTCCCGTGATCGTGCTCTGCCCTTGCGCAAGTGCTGCGGCGATCAGATAAACGAATCCGGCGCGAAGATCGGGAATATTAATATCGGCACCTTTAAGTTTTGTCGGGCCGAAGATGACGGCAGAATGAGGATTCGATAAGGTCGTAAACCTGCACTCCGATCCGCCGAGACAAGAATTATAGAGTTCAATATGTGCGCCCATTTTCCGCAGTTCCGATACATAGCCGAACCGGTTCTCATAGACTGTTTCGTGAACAACGGAAAGGCCTTCGGCCTGAGTCATCATCAGTACCCAGGGTTGCTGCCAATCGGTCATGAATCCGGGATGCACATTGGTTTCGATGGCCGTTGCTTTCAGTTTTCCTTTATAATAAAATCGGATCCCGCCATCGAGGATATCGAAATCGCCGCCCGCACGGCGCATGGTATTAAGGAAGGTCAGCATTGCCGATTGATCGGCATCTTCGATGAAGACATCGCCTTTCGATGCAACGGCTGCGCATGCGAACGATGCCGCTTCGATACGGTCGGGCATGATATGATGCTCAGCTCCGTGAAGTGAGCCTACACCTTCGATGATGATCCTTCTATTGGTTTCGATGGAGATGATCGCTCCCATCTTCTGCAGATACTTTACAAGCTCGATGATCTCGGGTTCGACTGCAGCATTATCAATGATCGTTGTGCCCTTGGCAAGAGTTGCAGCAATAATGATATTCTCCGTTGCTCCGACGCTGGGAAAATTAAGTCCGATCTTTGCACCTTTGAGCCCATCGGCTTCGCAATGATAGAAATGGCGTTTCAGATCGATCCGCGCTCCCATTTTTTTCAGGGCATTGATATGGAAATCGACAGGCCGCGCTCCGATCTTATCGCCGCCGGGAATCGGCACTTCGGCTTTGCCCGTCCTGTGCAGAAGCGGACCGATGAGGAGAATTGGAATTCGATTGAGAAGAGCAAATCTTTCCGGCACTTGCGATGTCGCAAACTTCGGAGTATGGATGAGCATGGTGCCGTCATCTGCGCCTCGGATACCAGCGCCGAGAGATTGAATGATATCGGAGGTGATCTCCGTTTCGCCAAGGTGCAGAGGAACATTGGTGAATGTGCTCTCGCCTTCGGCAAGAGTGGAGGCAACCATAAGCTTTGAGATCAGATTCTTCGTGCCGCTAATGCGAACTGCACCGTGCAGCGGCTTTCCTCCGGTAATGCGAAATGCTTGCATTGATCGTGTGTGTGAGAGTTTACTTGATAACCGCTAATTCTTTTGCCGCCTTCTTCGCGATATCATAGAGATACAGTTTCTTGGCAACACCATCATTCATAACGTAGAGAACGGAAAGCTCTTTCGGTCCGACGACCTCATCATACGCACCGGCCGGAATTTCGACGAACGCCCGCGAAGAATTATCGAGCACCTTTTCGGATTTATCCATAACAAGATGAAAATATTTCGCATTCAGGGAGAGATTTGCATTCATCACGCCTGCCCAGTTCGGACCGGTTTCTACATCGGAAGTACCCGCAGATGTGATCTTGCTTTTCGTCAATTGATTTCCCTTATTGATCATGTATATCGAAGTATTCGGCGGATCGTAGAATGCAGTCTTCAGTTCATCTCCGGCAAATGGCAGGTCGAGCTTTTGTTTATCCGTCGTTTCGATGCTATAGTTGTATACTACTCCCAACTTCGGATCCCTTAGTAAGAGATGCGTCTGATCTTTGCTCCAGCACAGAGTCTCGAAGTCCTTGTCATTTGCAAAGGCGAGTTCCGTAATGTATTGTGCAGCATCGTACCGATAGGTATCGGTTTTGGAGCCCGGTCCTCGATCTGCCAAATAGTACACATAACTTCCATTAGCTGCCATTCCGAGGATCTTTCTTGTCGATGGACCTTCCTTCGGAGTAAAGTCAACGGGCGGATCGGTCGTTGTCACGTTGATACGATAGAGATGGATATCATCTCCTTTAGCCGTAGAAGCCCTTGCATATACGACGGCCGGTTTTCCGAAAAGCACGATACCGCTTAGGACAGGACGTTCCATAAAATTGGTGACCGGACTGACGGTATTCGTCTTTAACTCAACTTTATAGATATTATCGATTCCTGCGTCATTCTTCTGGATAAAGAATGCCCATTTCTCATCGGAGGATAAGCCGAGCGCATTGTTTCCCGTTTTATGCCAGACACTCCAATATTGTGCATGGGCAGTGAGAGAGAAAAAAGTGCAGATACAAATTACAAGTATAGCTTTTGTTTTCATACATGCGAATGTTTACTAGGGATGTCATCGTCATCGAACGAAGCAAGTGTCTGGCCGTCAAATTGTTGGTATTAATGGCGCTTCTTCCATGGCTCGAGATTGCCGCGGTGGCCTACAGCCTTTTTGGCAACGACATCGCTGTTTTACCTCTTAGTGAACGCGAATCCTCCTTGCAAAGTTATAGGATTCCTTGCATGAAGACGAAAAAAGTTTATATTGAAACCTACGGCTGCCAGATGAACGTGGCAGATACGGAAGTTGTGCTTTCTGTGCTGGATAAGGCAGGATATACACCCACCCTGACCTTGGATGATGCCGATCTGGCATTCATGAATACGTGCGCAATTCGCGAAAATGCCGAGGAAAAAGTATGGAATCGCCTCAATCATTGGAAAGGGCTAAAACGCCGTAATCCGGAAATGATCATGGGTCTGCTTGGATGCATGGCGGAGCATCTGCGCAAAGATCTGCTTCAAAGCAAGGATAATATTATCGATCTTGTCGTTGGCCCGGATGAATACCGAAAGCTTCCGGCACTTGTCGAAGCTACGCGCGATTCGGGCGAGAGTGGTATTGCCGTAAAGCTCTCGAGAACCGAAACCTATGATGACATCCTCCCTTTCCGTGCCGAAGGCATCAGCGCTTTCATTTCCGTGATGCGCGGCTGCGATAAGTTCTGCACATTCTGCGTCGTCCCTTTTACTCGCGGAAGAGAGCGCTCGCGCACTCTTTCCTCGATCGTCGATGAATGCAAACAACTTGAGCAGCAAGGCTTCAAAGAAATCACCTTACTCGGCCAGAACGTCAACTCGTATGATGACGAGGCACGGGATTTTTCCGATCTCCTCGCTGCATGTGCCCGCGCAGTACCGAATGTACGTCTTCGATATACAACAAGCCATCCGCAGGACTTCGACCAGAAGCTTACCGATACGATGGCAGGCTATGATAATATCTGCAAGTATATCCATCTTCCGTTGCAATCGGGATCCGATCGCATCTTGAAGCTCATGAACCGGACGTATACGCGCGCTCATTATATGTCGATCATCGAGATGATCAAGAAAGCGATGCCGGATGTAGCACTTTCAACCGATATCATCGTCGGCTTCTGCAGTGAGACTCTCGAAGATCATCTGCTAACAATGGATGTCATGCGTGAAGTCGAGTACGAAGGCGCCTATATGTTCAACTACTCGCCTCGTCCGAATACGAAAGCTTTCGATACACTGGCCGACGACGTTCCGCTCGAGGAAAAGACAAGACGGTTAAATCAGATCATTGCATTACAGAATAAGATCTCCGAGCAGAAGAATCTTATCGAGATCGGTAAGGAACATACCGTTCTTATCGAAGGGCGTTCCAAAAAGAACGAAGCCGAGTGGAAAGGCAGAACCGATTCCAATAAAATGGTGGTCTTTCCCCGCATCGATGCAGAAGTGGGCGAATACCGGAGGGTCAGGATCCTTCGCTCAAACTCCGCCACACTTTTCGGAGAATTGATCGACATTAAAAAATCAAAGAAGATTTCTCAAACTTCCCAGGATCGCGGAGAAGTGATCTACGATATGACTCCGCTTGTCATATCATCGGTAGATCAGAGCGAACATTCCGGAATAGATCAACCGGCAGCGCTCTTACCGATCCTATCGTCGAGGTAGGCCTCATTTCGTGACTTACGGGAATCGAAACCGAAGCAGCGCCCACCACGTTAGTTTGGCTTCACTACTATAACCAGCGTATGACAAAGTATTTCCTCCTTACATTATGCCTCTTCACAATTTCCTGCAAGAGTAGTACAGATTCAAATGGCACTCAAAGTCAGGGAGTCATCATGCCCCTTGCCGTTGGAAATATGTGGGCCTATACTGATCATTTCTATGGTAATGGTTCGGTCTCGACGAGCACGACTGATACGCTGCGATTAGTAAGCAAAATTTCGTTAGGAGCCGATACTGCCTGCTTGTCGCCGGAAGAAACATATTTCATTAATCGTGCAGAGGGATTATGGTCGCGACTATTTTTTGCCGACACATTAAAGCTTATTGCGAAGTATCCTGCCAGCCAAGGTGAGATCTTCGGACACGATTCGTTTGTTCTCACATCTGAATCAAGCCCGGATCCGATCGATTCCGGTGTCGCCGACATTATTGTCGACTCAACTAACGCTGCCGTCACTGTTCCGGCCGGAAACTACTCATGCTATAAGTATAAGGCCGATTATTATGATTCTAAGCATGTCATCATCAGCCGCGAGAATACGTATTATTCGGTGAATGTTGGTCTGATCAAGCGTGATAGGTATATGCTGGATAGTGCTACACAGATCCTGAAGCTCCGTCAATCCGATCAACTGACGAAGGTCGATCTGCATTAGAAAATATGAATGGAGTCAGAGGCAAAACTTCCCGTAACAATAGCCTTATTCTATTCGTATCAGGCAACAAGACCTAATTCATTACGAACTTCCACCTAAAATAATATCCATACTCGTTCGTCTTCCATGAAGATGTTTCGGCATTTACTTGCATTTGTACTCTTGCTTGGATGCAGTTTTGCAGCCCAAAACCCGGCCCGCGCTTCTGTAGTTAGAGCTACGGATTCGCTGGATGCAGTTATCTCAGGCTACATCAAGGATTCTCTTTCCGGCGAGACGATCATCGGAGCCACGGTACGTGTAAGGTCACTCAAGCGAGGCGCTGTAACCAATAAGAGCGGATATTATGTCTTGCATCTTCCGAGCGAGACCGAACTGCTACTGGAAGTAAATTCACTCGGATACCGTTCTGAATTCCACAAGATCCGGCTTTCCTCCGGAGAGAAACTTACTCTGGATTTTAACCTTGCCACCGAAAGCATTCAGGGTGGCGAGATCACTGTCGAGACCGATAAAGAGAAAGAAGAACGCGAAGCTCCGCAAGTATCACGTGTCGAGATCAAACCGTCGCAGATCGCATCGCTTCCAAAAGCCGGCGAATCCGATATTTTTCGCATCCTGCAGCTCATTCCCGGAGTCCAGACAATAAGCGAAATATCTGCCGGCCTCTATGTGCGCGGAGGATCACCTGATCAGAACCTTATTCTTCTCGATGGGAGTGTCTTGTATAATCCGAGTCACTTTTTCGGATTTTTCTCAACATTCAATTCCGATGCGATCAAAGATGTAGAACTGATCAAAGGCGGATATCCGGCCGAGTATGGCGGCAGATTATCGGCCGTTCTCAATGTTACCGATAAGGATGGCGATCTCTATAAAACCAACGGCAAGATCACTCTCGGGCTGATCTCCAGCCGCGGCACGATCGAAACGCCGATCGGTGATGGTGCACTTACTCTTTCCGGCAGAAGAACGTATATTGATTTGATACTCTCCGGCATCGGTCTGCAGCAAAGCCTCGATCTTCCGAACTATCATTTTTACGACCTGAACGGAAAATTCACTCAGACACTCGGGCCGTATGATAAGATCGCTGTCTCCGCTTACGGTGGATCCGATAATTTGAACTTCGAGAATGGAAAAGCCGCATCGTCAGTCGAAATGGATTGGGGCAATCAGTCCGGCAATGCAAGCTGGACGCATCTCTTCTCGAATGAGCTATTCATGAAGTTGAATCTCAATACGAGCCACTATTTTTCCGTACTCAATTTCGGGCTTGGCACAAACTCGTTCAATTTCAATAATCAGATCTATGATTATACCATGCATAGCGATTTCGAATATTCGCTCGGAAATCAAAATAACTTCAAGACCGGAATTCAACTGTCATCCTATCATTTTCAATTAAAGATAACACAGGGTAATAATCCGCCGAATTCCAATATCGATCTGAAGCCCCTCTACTATGCCGTTTACCTTTCCGACGAATGGAAACCTGATGAGAAATGGGCGATCAGCCCGGGATTGAGAGTCGATGGAATAACGACTCGCCCCGAACTCGGCATCGATCCACGCATCACAATTCGATACATCCTAAGTCCTGACATCACACTGAAAGCGAGTTATGGAATCTATCACCAATACCTGAAACTCGCTTCCAATCCCCTCTTCTCGGCATCTGATATTTGGCTACCCGTCGATCCGACTCAGGCTGCATCGGTTGCAGATCAATATGTCATAGGTGTTTCGACCGCACCTTGGGATGGGTTCACGTTTGATGTAGAAACATATTACAAGAACTTTACGAATCTTGTCGAACTGAAACCGAACGTACTCGGCGGCAGCAGCTTGAATGATATTTTCTTTCTCGGAAATGGATTTTCCTACGGCATCGAATTCTTTCTGCAAAAGAGAGTTGGCAATTGGACGGGCTGGCTGGGCTATACGCTTGCCTATACGCGGCGGAAATTTCCGGACATCGATAAGGGCGCTGTCTATCCGCCAACCTACGACAGAAGAAATGATCTCAATCTTGTCGTAACCTACAAGGTGAATGACCGCTGGACTCTCGGCTCAACATTCGTCTATGCAACAGGCCAGGCATACTCACAGACCACGGCACTCTATAATGCCGTCGAGCCCGATTATTCCGGGAAGCTCATTCCGATCGATGGTTCAATGAATGGCCTGAGGCTGGAGCCCTACAACAGGCTCGATGTTTCGGCTACGTATTCCTGCAGTTTCTTCAGCGAGAAACGGAATGCCGAACTGAATTTCGATATTTATAATGTCTATAATCACCGGAATGTCTGGTTCAGACGGATTGATACGAGCGTTGATCCGGCAGTCAGTGAAGATATCAGGTTATTGCCGATACTTCCCACGTTCGGCTTTCAAATAAAATTTTAGATAAGGGATGAGATTATATCATATAAATAAAATAATAGGTATCTGGGCCATCGGCTTCATCTTTGTAACAGGCCTCGTCGGATGTGACGGTGCGATCGAATCGCAGTACCAGGAGCAAGTAGTGGTTGAAGGATTCATTTATCCTGGCGGAGGAATCGATTCCGTGATACTGCATTATACAACTCCCTTCACACTTTCGTATGATGATTCAACCTACGCGATTACCGACGCCGATGTTCGGGTTTCCGATGGAGCAAACGAATACGTCTTACTCCCGCGTACGGCAAGAGGGAGATACTATCTCCCCGCCTCAACGCTACGGATCCAAAGCGGCAAGACGTATTCTTTGACTGTGAGAGTAAAAGATCACGTTGTGAGTGCACACACGACTGTACCTGCTCAGATCAAGTACCTCAATCTCGATAGCACGCTACCGAAGAACCTCGTATTGCTCCTTGATACTGTGAATCCTTCGTCGTTCAGCTACCAACTAATTGCCGGACCGGTTGATGTTCCGACACGAAGGTATATGCTTGAAGTAAGCGCTCAGGATACGAATTACGGCAAGGTCGCCACCAATCTCTTCGGGCCGCCCGTCGATACGTCGGCTTATGTCCGCTATTCCTTTATTCAAACCGGCCCCGTCATCACTCTCTATTCACGACTGTTTGGATGGTACGGTCCTAATAATCTGACCTTTCTTGCACTCGATAGCAACTGGGTAGACTATAAGCGCCAGGTCGGATATGGCGAACGTGCACAGATCCATTATCAATCGTCACTGAATCATGTTACCGGAGGAATCGGAGTATGGGCAAGCGCAGCTCGAGATGTCGTGCAAGTGTTTCTCAAACCGAAACCATAGGGTATCCGGCCCCAAGTCAAGTGATCGTGGATGGGAGCTAAGGACGGTACAGAATGGTTGGAATACCCAAAAGACACCTTGCCCCGAAGAGCTTTATTGTTCGGTATCATTGCCCTTTCATTTTTGCTGGAAGCAGGGTCTCTTTGTGCTCAAGTTTTTCCCCAGAGATTTTGGTGGACGCCCGGTTCACTTTCCTCCCTTCCCGTTATTGATTCTCTTCAAAACTCAAATTCCCTAAGCATCATTAATTTTGATTTTCAGCATGCTCTGTCGCTTTATAGCTGGGGTACGAGCTTGCGGCTTGGCTCGAACAGCTTTCTGACTTCAGGCCCGACGTTACCTCGATTTTCCGTAAGCGCCGAGGGGCGTTCTCGGCTTCGGGAAGACACACGCGTTCGCACCAGCGAGGCGAATGCTCTCATTGATGCAGACTATCCGTTCGATTCGGCACGGAACGGACTGACCCTTTCCTTTTTCGGAACAACGTACTCTTTGCAATCCGGCCCCGAACAGGCAATATCACAGATCGGAACATTGAGCGATGTTACCGATGGGTACGGCGTTCTCGGCGGACAGTATTTTCCCAGTTCGAAGATAAAGATCACAGCTGGTGGTGGCATTGCACGCAAATCTTTTGCAGGCGGTACGGGCTCAGGGACGATCTTCAAAGCCGGAATATTTTCCGATCCGACAATCCTATCGGAGGAAAATACGCTTGATGGCGCGGCAGCGTTGGACGAACGCCATTTCAATCTTGCAGATGAGACATTGCGAAATGACAACGTTCATCTCCATCTCCTCTCGAATTTTGGTGAAAGCGGAAATAACGATGCGTTCGGAGGAGTTGCCTTCAAACGCCGTGATTTCTTCTTTCTGAAAGATACATCGGGATCTCTTGCAAAACAGGAGCGCTCTGAAGTCGATTTCGAATTGCATGATGCACTGCTCTTTCCCATCATCAAAAAGCGACTGATCAGCAATTTCAGAGTCGATCTCATCCCTCAGCAAATAACTCGGCGAACTCCAAGTGTTGATCTATCCTCACTTCCAACGACAACTCTCGTCACCTCGACCTTCCTGGTCCCATCGACAACCAATGCGTTAGAGGCGGCTTTTTCCGGAAGGCTGGATCTCGCAGTCGGCGATCTGAACGGCACTGACCGATTGATGCAATTTAGCGCCGAAATGAAATTCGACGAACGAAGTGAGGCGAATGATATTCTCAAAGGGGAGACCGGTGCACTTTCTGCGCTTGAAGTCCAGAAACTCTCCAGTACGCTCGATCAGACAAGTTTTGACGGCAAGCTTACATCATTGCAACTCTCTGCGAATTTCCCGATTGCTGAGAAGGATTCGCTCCACGCAGATTTCAGCTCCCGTATTTATCGGTACGATACGCCAAGTTCGGATAACCATGATGACAGAGACGAACTCAACCTTGCAAGTACGCTTCAGTATATTCATTTCTTTTCACGATCGCTGGAAATGACTAGTGAGATCCGGCTTGCACAAAGTCATCTTGTATATCTTGAAAGCGATAGGAGCCTTCAGAATTATGTAAGTAAGACCATTGCACTGGCCTCACAAGTAGAATTCCGGATTCCCTCGTTCGAGCATCAGGTCAGAGCCGAAGTCTTTGCGAATTATTCTGTCTATGATTTTTCAGCGCCGGTGACGAGCCCGGATGGAGCGCGCGATTATCTTATTCGTGGTATCAATGGTTCGGATAGCGTACGCTTATCGCTTGGCAGATTTCCGATACTCTGGGATGCGCTCACACAGATCGAAGGGATATTCGATCTGCGACTTTATGAGCGGGGGGCTTATAATGTTCAGGCATTCACCGAACGTCCGATTCTGCGGACGACAGAATTCTCGGGAGACCTGACATGTAATCTGGCCGATCGGGCCTCAAAATCACCGACGTTGGTTAAGCTCGGTGCCAGGGTCTTTCTGCAACGCAGATATGCGCCTGTGGCTGCATCCGCTGAGACTTCGCTTTCATTACAAGAACGACTGGACCGGATTGGGCCACTGCTCATCGTGACGATCGATCAACTTGCTGCGTTAGGGCCCAGGCTGTATGGTTCGATCTGGTATAGCTTTGTCAGCCAGCAAACGTTCGATACGGTTTCATCTAGCTCTTCCCGGCAGGTTGAAGCAAGGCTCGCTGCGCAGTGGAGTTTCTGAAAGATGTCTATTTGATTTCTTCGAATTCTGCATCCTGAATTTTTTTTGGATCCGGATGCTCAATAGCCATTTTGGGTGGCGGGGAGCGAAATGTTGGTCTTTGCGGAGAGTCCTGATTATATGGCTTTCTTTTGTCCTTGAATCCTTCGAAGAATGGCTCAATTAGCCGGCGATAGATCGTCAGAACTGCAAAGGAAACTGCGAATAACTCTAAAAAAATACGCATAACGCCGGAATTGGTGACATCTCAACTTGCTGTGCCCGTAAGCTCAAAGAACGGTTCGCCTCTGGAGAGATACTCAACGGGTGGATACGGGCTGCGCAGGATCGTTGTTACAAGCCTCTGGAAATGCTCCGGCATCCGAAGAAAATCGAAGTCATCACAGCTTGCAACGATAAGCCGCGTATCGCGGTAGTGAAAGAAGAAATCGTTATAGGCACTCACGATCTGCTCTAAATATTCCCGGTTCATATTTTTTTCGAAATTGCGTCCGCGTTTCTTTATATTCTGCTGCAGGAGGCTCACGCTGCCCTGCAAATAGATTACAACATCGGGAATGGGCACGGTCTTATCCAAGGCCGAAGTTACTTCTTCATAGAGTTTCAGTTCGTCCCGCGTCAGATTGACTTCAGCAAAAATACGGTCCTTATTGAAGAGATAATCGCTAACACAGCTTTCATAAAAAAGATCGGTATGGATCAATTCCTGTTGCTGGCGGTATCGTGAAAGCAAAAAGAAAAGCTGAGTCTGAAATGCCGTTCGGCGACGATCATCATAAAATGATTGCAGGAAAGGGTTCTCTTCGTAGCGCTCCAGGATCAGCCGTGCACGAAAATGCTGAGCAAGCATATCGGCCAGTGTTGATTTTCCAACTCCGATCGGACCCTCAACAGCAATATAGCGGATAGGCTGCGCTTCCTGCTTCATTGAGCGGGACACTGCATACGCACCGTCGTTCGTGATCGCCATTTTGTTCACACGTTCCCGGGGATTGGATGAATGCTCTTTGTATCAAACGATAATTCGTCGAGCAGTTCCGCAACTGTCTTTTGGAGCACCGGATGCCGAAGATCATTTGCGATCTCGTTCATCGGAACAAGGACGAAAGCCCTGTTTTGTACTTCCGCATGCGGCACTATCAATTTCGGAGAGTCAACGATAATATCGTCAAAAAAGAGAATATCGAAATCGATCTCGCGCTCGTGCCATCGGGGCCGATCGGTGCGCCCTAACTGCTTTTCAAGCAATTTGAGTGCCTCGTGTACTTCCGGCAGTTCAAGCTCGGTTTCGAGCAATACGACTGCGTTTACAAAATCGGGTTGCTCGGTGAATCCGACCGGTGCAGTCTCGTAGAGCGAACTCTTTCTTGCCAACATTCCGAATTGTCCGAGCGCAATAAGAGCTTGCTCCATACGCTCCATGCGCGGCTCGATGTTCGTACCAATACCGATGTAGGCTTTATGCATGTTCCCTTTTCTTCCGGAGCTCCACTTCCACACTCTTGACCCTGCCGCTCATTGGCGGATCGAGCTTCCTGACCTTCACTCCTATAGAGCCGACGTCCGGAAACGAACTGAGAATATACGTACAAATATCGGAAACAAATGCCTCCAGCAAATTATATCTTCGGCTTTCCGATACGTGCAATACTGACTGGAAGAGTTTTGTATAATCAAGAGCATCATGCAATTCATCCGTCTCCGATCCCAGCGTATCCGGCACTTCTACTTCGAGATCGATCTCGAAATTATTTCCGTTCTTGATCTCCTGCTCGTAAGCTCCATGATGCGCGAAGAGAGAAATGCCGTTAAGTCTGATGAACATCCTTTATGATCGTGTATATCGTTTCATCCATGTCACCTGCCGCTTGGCGTATTGCCGAGTGCGAATGATGATCTCCTCTCGTGCTTGCTCCAGCAATTTCTCGCCTCCGATAACCGATGCAAGTTCACGGTAACCAATGGCATTCATCGCCGGCATATCCACAGTGACTCCGGACGATAGCAAGTTCTCAACTTCCTTCAGCCACCCTGCTTCCAGCATCGTATCGATTCGCGCGACGATCCTCGCACGAAGCTCCTCCTTCGGGAGTTCGATCACTGTAAACGACGGTTCGAATTCAAAAGGCTCCGCCTTTTCCTGACGCGCTTTGCCAAGTGGAATACCGGTCGCATAATAGAATTCCCATGCTCGCTCCAATCGTCTCGGGTTTTTTTCTCGGGCTATTTGCTCATACATGATCGGATCGATATTCTGCAAGCGATCGAGCATACGTACAAATCCTTCAGCCTCCAATTCTGCGCTAACTTTCGATCGAGCCTGCTGCAGTTGTATTTCATCGGCTTCGACGGATGAAATGCCGAAAAAAAGAGCATCAATATAGAATCCTGTTCCACCGACGACGATAGGAGTCTTTCCTTCGGCAATAAGAGATCGTATCGTAGTACGTGCGATCTTTGCATAGTCGGAAGCATTAAATCGCTCACTCGGCTCCAGTATGTCAATGAGGTGATGCTGTATTCGGCTGCGCAACTCCCTTGAGGGCTTAGCAGTACCGATATCAAATCCTTCGTAAAAGAGCGAAGCATCGGCGTTAACGATCTCAATCGCTGAGTCGGAATTCGCTCTTGCAAGCGAGACTTCAGTCTTTCCCGAAGCCGTCGGTCCAGTGATGACTTCGATCCGCATTATCCGCGTTCTTCCATTGCCCAGCCTTCTTTGCCGACAAGGGGCACGAACTTGAACTCTGGCAACTCCTCAACGCTCAGTTTTCCTTGCTCATTCTTTACCAGATACATTCGTTGAATATCAAGAGATCCGACAGGGACGAGAAGTCTTCCGCCATTAGGATTCAATTGCTTCGTCAGCGTCTCCGGTACATCGGGTGCGCCTGCAGTTACAATAATGGCATCGAATGGAGCATACTCGGCCCAGCCTCGTGAGCCATCTCCGGAACGGGATATAATATCGTGATATCCCAGGGCATCAAAGCGCTTCCGCGCATTTTGCAGGAGCGGAAGATGCCGCTCGATCGTAAATACCTTGCAACCCATTTCTTCGAGCACGGCAGCCTGATAGCCGGAGCCTGTGCCGATCTCCAGCACCTTTTCTCCAGGCTGCAAATGCAGCGCCTGAGTCATGTAGGCAACAGTAAAAGGTTGGGAAATTGTCTGTCCGGATCCAATCGGTAAAGCGGAATCTTCGTATGCTCGTCTGGCAAAATTCTTTTCAAGAAACTGTTCACGCGGTATTTTACCCATTGCCCGGAGCACGGCCTCATCGGTGATTCCGCGCGAGCGCAGGAATTCTCGCAAGTGTACCCGTTCGTGTGAAAAGTTGTTTGTGGCTGAATGAAGCAATGAGGTTGTTCGTAAAAAATATATGGGTATCTGTAAATTCCTGCTCTGATCCGGATACCGATTTAGCGCTCTCTCATCGATCTATGCCTTCTCTGGATTCGAGTGCGTAATCTTTCGATGTACCTGTCAAATGCATATCGGCCGGCGGTATAACGATCGGTCCGGTGATCGCATTGGCGATCTTCTCTCGAAGTTCTTCACTCGAGAGATTAAGAGAAAGTTTGCCGGACTTCGCAAATGCGAATTCGCCCGTCTCCTCCGAAAGTACGAGCGCGACAACATCGGCTTGTTCAGAAATTCCGAGCGCAGCCCGGTGACGCGTGCCGAGCATCTTCTCTCCGATCGATTCAACGCCGGATAATGGCAATGTGCAACGAGCAGCCTCGATATAGCGATCCTTGATGATGACGGCTCCGTCATGCAGCGGGCTACGCTTATTGAAGATCGTCACCAGAAGCTCCTTCGATATATGAGCATGGATCGGCAAGCCGGTATC
Organism: Bacteroidota bacterium; assembly: GCA_030706385.1. GTDB lineage: Bacteria > Bacteroidota > Ignavibacteria > Palsa-1295 > Palsa-1295 > PALSA-1296. The sequence continues at coordinate 36,495 of JAUZOQ010000022.1, forward strand.
GACAAACAGCTTGATATCGGTCGTGCGAATGATAATGATCAGAGCCCCTTCATGCCGTTGCCGTAATTCTTCGAATGCGCGGATAATGATATCGGCATATTCCTTCACATCGGTTCGAATGAAGAATTTCACGATCGGATTTCTTCCTAAATACAGCAGAAGCCTTCGGAGTTCAGGTTGGAATAAGACGATCAGCGCAATAACCCAAATATCGGTCAAGGTTTTTAATATCCACGAAAGCGCTTTCATATCTACAGCCCGAGCGATGATCGAGCCGACGATCACCAGGACCAATCCCAAAAAAACCTGAGCGGCGATCGTACCGCGCATTGCTATGTAGAGCCGGTAAAAAAGAAAGGTTACGAGTAAGATGTCGAGAATATCGACCCATGTCACCGTAACAAAGCCTATCGTGAAGACTTCCATTATCCTTCTGCGGTCTTTTTCTCCAAACTGCCGTTTGAGGCAAGTGTCAACTCAGCACCTTTGTTATGAAACTGCTCGTATGCTTCGATGATCTCGCGAACAAGACGGTGGCGCATGACATCACCTTTATTGAAATATACCATTGAAATACCCTCAACATGATTGAGTATTTCTTGGATTTGGACAAGGCCGCTTAGTCCGCGTGTTGGAAGATCGATCTGTGTCATGTCGCCGGTGATGATCGCCTTCGAGCCAATACCGATACGCGTGAGGAACATCTTCATCTGCATCGTCGTAGCGTTCTGGGCTTCATCAAGTATGACGAATGCATTATTCAGCGTTCTTCCTCTCATGTAGGCCAGCGGCACGACTTCCACCGTACCCCTCTCGATATATCCGCGCAGCTTCTCCGCCGTCATCATTTCTTCTGCTGCATCGTAAAGAGGGCGAAGATATGGGTCAACTTTCTGCGAAAGATCTCCTGGCAAGAAGCCGAGGCTTTCCCCCGCTTCAACGGCGGGCCTGGCAAGAATGATTTTCGAAACTTCGCGCGTCTTCAGCGCCGAGATCGCCATTGCGACGGCAAGATAGGTCTTACCTGTTCCCGCAGGACCGATGGCAAAGACGATATCATTATTCTTAACAGCCTTGTAGTATTCGATCTGAGTCGGAGTTTTGACTCTGATCGGCTGATTATGCGTGAAAAGCACGATGGATTCCAGTTCGGCAAAGTTCTGCGCAACCTCTTTCCCCGCCGAGACAATATCGATGACCGTTGTCACGTCGTTCTTTGACAGGTGTCCGGATTTAGCCAAAACAAAGGAAAGTTCACTAAAGACCTTCTCGATCAAGGCGACCTCTTGCTGCGATCCCTGTAATAAGATCACATCGCCTCTTGCGATGATGCGGGCGTCGAAGCGTTGTTCGATCAGCCGTAAGAATTGATCCTGTGGTCCGAAAAGCAAAAGAGCTTCGGTTGGTGCGACTCGTATTTTTCGTTCGATTACTTCCATGTATTATATAACCAAGAAAGAGGACAAAAAGTAAAAGACCGTTTCTCCTTTTCGGAAAAACGGTCTTTCAAAGCTATTGCGCTATTTTTTTGCGTAGGCTTTGCTTGCGCTCGCACTCAATGTTTGCGATGACGGTATCCTGTCATATCCTTATCTTCTTCTGTGACAGCGGTCTTCAGAATCGAAAGCTGCTGGCCGGGATAAATGAGATCGGGATTCTTGATCTGATCGCTATTGGCATGCCAGATCTTCGGCCATGCGAAGGGATCATTATAGATCTCGGGCTTCTTCGCAATATTCCAGAGGCAATCGCGATCCTTACGCCAGGTGCCGACCGTATAGATCGTATTCGGCGGTACCATTCCATGCTTCATCTGCATGTAGGAATTCGACATCGCCATGACGCGGCTGTGATGATCCGGAATCAAGACAAGCTTATCGCCGCGAAGAGTGCGGATATCATTCTCCAGAGCATCGACTCTGGCCTTGTTCTGGCTCTGCTGTTCCGGCGACATAGCGCGGAGCTGGTTCAACTCAGCTTCTGAGCGGCTTAGGTGTTCGCGATATGCATTGTAGCCGTTACGATCAGTACCGCAAAGTGCATAGAGATCGTTCTTGCATCTATCGTTATCGGCCATCCGTTGTTGAAGTTCGGTATTCGCCTTTGCAGTTGCGTCATTTGTAGACTGAATCTGCTGGTGAAGACTTGAGATCTCAGCGTTTCTCGAAGCGATGGTCGAATCTGCCTGATCCTTTGTAAAATCTTCCGGATAATTCGGATTGTATTTGTTCTGCGCCAAACCGGTTCCTGCGAGTGCAAGAACGATGAGTGCCGTAAGCATTATGGAAATTTTTTTCATTTTCATTTCTCCTTTAAGTTTGGTGAGAGATTAATGGCGTTTCTTCTTTGCCGGAGCTGCAGGAGGCGGCGGAGGCGGAGCGACGCGCCAATCGGCACTATCAGGCCAAATATTAGGCCAGTTCACAAGTCCTGCGCGGACTGCTGCTGTCTGGCTTTGGCAATCGGCAAGATCGCGATCTTGCGCTGCAAGTTTCCCCTGAACATCGGCAAGACTTCCTTTCGCATGCTCGAGGTCCATCTTCAATCCATCGCGGCTCTGATCGAGTTCGCGTAGTTTTTTCATCTGGTCTTCCGTTGCCTTATTCGAGCAACTGGACAAACCCAGCATCGCAATCATGGCAATGCTGAATATTTGTGCTATTAATCGTGATTTCATTCTTAGACTCCTATAGTAAAGTAAAATTACAGGGTACAATTGCAATCCCTTAGCAGTACAAAAATACAACAAAATAACCCTTCGTGGAGAGAATACGCAAATTTTATGCCGAAGGATTCTTTTGCCAAGACATTTGCAATTATTAACTTACGAACAGACCGGTACGACAGTTCTGTGCCTAAAGGGCAACAGGGAGGAATCGAAGAAAACGGCTGGTTTGCCTGTTAGAATCGTGATATCATACTATATTCTCTCGGCACTGGCAATAAGTAATTGCAATTCAATGTGTTATGGCGTTCTGCCGGTTCGCTGACCGCCAATTGTCAAATTCGGATCTCTGATCTTGGCAGATAAGGATTGTTTACGCGAGTCAAATTTCTTGGCGCTAAATTCGTACGTGCATTTAATGCAAAGTGAGGAAGAAATAACCTTCGAACTACTCCAGATGATAGTTAAAGAGTTCGAGATAGAAATATGAAATTTGTTCTCTTATATCCGATCAATTTGTCGAGACAACGATCCATCGTGAATCGCTGGAATTGTAAATGAGTGTAGCAACTCCATATTGCCCAACCGTAACATTTGCTCCGCCCTTACAATAAATCCGATTACTCGCCACCGAATTATTATCGTTATGCGATATCGTCATATTCTGATTCGTCGAATTATAGAGGATCACCATTTTTCCGTTGTTCCCTCCGGCAATTCCGGTGATCGTGAATGCAGCGTTCGGACCGGTCATTCGGACAAAACTAAAATTTCCGATACTGATATCGTTATTATTTGCATTCGACGCGGTAAATCCATTTTCGCGCATTGCCAGATCGCCGTTAATATCGGCCGTCGTATTCGGAGAAGTTGTGTTCGCCCCAAGACGTGCATTGGTATTATCCCAGGCAAGGTTCGATCCCCAATTAAGCACACCGGCTGTCGAAGAAATCAGAAGTCCGTTGTTAGCTGCGGGAAGTGCTGTAGGAAGCGTGTAATTGATATTTGCTGTCTGCGCTCCAGACTTGAACGATGAATAGTAGCTTCCACTCGATGAAGGCTCGGCTAAGCGCAACTCCCCTGCCGTGTTGTTATTATTGGAGAGCAAAATATTCCCATTCCGGATCTCAAGCGATTGTGTGGGATCACTGCGTCCGATTCCCAACTGGCCCAAACTCGTAATAGCAACCGGAGCATTGCCGCTACTGCCATCATAGAAGAAGGCGCGTTTCGTCGTCCCTACCGTTAGATTCTCGATGTAGACTCCATTGAAATTCGTGATCGAAGAATTCTGGATGCCGAATCCGAGAAGCGGATTTTCAACATAGAGTCCGTGAGCATTCGTGATCGTCGAGTTCGAGCTATACAATTGGAAATCAGAACGGAAAGCGGCGCCGTTAGTGATCGTCGTGTTGTTGCTCGATGAAGCTGTCTGGATACTGCCGTATGCTCCGATAGCACTTGAATGCGTGATCCCGTTTGTGGAATTTTGGGCAATATAAATTCCATCGAGTGCACGCACCGTGCTGGTGCTGGCAGTACCCGTTACATAGACAGTAGAATTAGCGGCACAGAATACTCCCAGGGCGAATGAATTATTCACCGTCGAGTATGAAAACAATCCACCGACTGCAACGACAGGATTCGTTGCCGTTGAGGGAAATAACGTTTCGACAGTCATACCGGTGATCAGACCGGAGCCGCCGCCCGGCAGAACGCTCTTCGTATGGATGACTCCCAGAGGAGAGGTCGCTGTGGAAGCCGCTGTAGAACTTATCCGAATATGCTCCAAGCCGTTGGTTCCGAAGTACAGATCCTTTGCATCACTCGTACCGATATAATTCTGATTCGCCCCCATGCCAGGACTTGTTCCTGAATTTCCTCCGAGCTTCCAGGCATTGGTCACTAGTGTATTTGGATCAGTCCATTGCGGTGTGTTACCTGCGCCCTGCGAGGCCAGAACATAATTCGTTGTTCCATCCGAACCGCGAACTTTCAGAGGGCTTGTATTATTGCTGATCGTAATTCCGGCATTGGTAGTAAGAAGTCCGGCGGCGCTGGATTTAATATTCGCATTTTCGACCCATGCCGTTCCGCTCCATCGAAGGGTATTATCGGTTGAAGTGCCCGTCGGAAGAACAGCTGCATTTGTCCAGGTGGGGGTTGCTCCGGGTCCTGAGCTCATTAAGAGCTGTCCACTCGTTCCTGCAGATCCGCTAAGCAGCATTGGGCTTGCTGCACCGTTCAAGTTCAAACCGGCATTTGTTGTGAGCAGTCCTGCAGCACTCGATTTGATGTTTGCGCTCTCCACCCAACTTGCGCCATTCCAGCGCAACGTGTTATCGTTGGCGGTTCCGTTCGTGAGAATGTTCGCAGTCTGCCATGTTGGAGTCGCTCCTGCACCGGCACTGGTCAAGACCTGGCCTGCTGTTCCGGAAGAGCCATTCAATTGTAATGGGCTCGTCGTCCCACTTAGGCTCACGCCTGCGTTAGCGGTAACTAATCCGGCGGCGCTCGATTTCACGTTCGCACTTTCAACCCAGGAGGTGCCATTCCACCGAAGGGTATTATCAGTTGAAGATCCGGAAGGCATCAGGCTTCCTGACGTCCAAGTCGGCGTGCTCCCTGCTCCGGTACTTGTCAGGAATTGACCAACATTGCCGGCCACCCCATTCAGTTGCAACGGACTTGCCGTCCCACTCAAGTTCGCTCCGGCATTTGCTGTAATGAGACCGGCATCACTCGACTTCACGTTTGAATTCTCAACCCATGATGTGCCATTCCACCGCAGCGTATTATCCGTCGAGGATCCGGTCGGCAATAAGTTTCCAGTTGTCCACATTGGAGTACTCCCTGCTCCGGCGCTTGTCAGGAATTGACCTGTTGTTCCGGCCGATCCATTCAACTGTAAAGGACTTGTCGTCCCATTAAGATTCGCTCCGGCATTTGCGGTGATCAATCCGGCCGCACTCGACTTGATGTTGGCGCTCTCCACCCAGGAAGAACCGTCCCATCGAAGTGTATTATCGGTTGCAGTCCCATTGGTAAGACCACCTGTGGAGGCGATCGTAAGTGTTCCGGCTCCGGAAGTAAGCGTAATATTGTTTCCTGCAGCAAGCGTTGTCCAGGCTGGTGTAGAATTTGCCCCTGTGCTGGTGATGATCTGTCCCGTCGTGCCTGCCGATCCATTGAGTTGCAGCGGACTTGTCGCACCGTTCAGGTTCGCACCTGCATTTGCCGTAACTAGTCCAGCAGAACTTGATTTCACATTCGCACTCTCTACCCACGACGTGCCATTCCAGCGAAGCGTGTTATCTGTGGCACTTCCATTCGGAAGTAAACTTCCTGTAGTCCACGTGGGAGTATTTCCCGTGCCTGCACTCGTGAGGAATTGTCCTGCTGTTCCGGCAGATCCATTTAGCTGCAGCGGACTTGCCGTGCCGTTCAGTTTCGCACCTGCATTCGCCGTAATAAGACC
>JAUZOQ010000023.1 GCA_030706385.1 Bacteroidota bacterium
AGAGGATGATCGCTGCAATTTGAGCCAGTAACATCCACATCGACCATGTGAGAGTTGAACCCAGGATTCGGCCCAGCGGCATCGCTCGTTCTTCGAATGCTCTGCAGGCCAGGTCGTACCATCCCCCTAGAGCAGCGAGCATGCCAAGTGCCAAAAGAAACACTCCACCAAGCGAGATCAGGATCCCCCCGCTCAGTTCGGAAATGATGACTTCCTCTGCCGATTTCCCGCTCGGCGGATACGCTACATCGGCAATACTATCGAGTCTGGAAAGAATAACTGCCCGTGCCGAATCCGGATATTTGACAGTGATTTTCATCTGTACCGTATCGATAATACCAAAAAGCTCGGGATAGGTAAACTGGTACAGCCTGATGATCCCTTTCCGGTCGATTCCGGAGACCACATAATCTCTCAGAAGTGCCGGAGTTTCGGGCGAGACACTCGTAAGTTTCTGTCCTACATTCTGCAATGCAACGATCGTTTGATCAAATCCCAGATTCAGAACTACGAAGCCCGGTGCGCAGCAAATGAGGAACACAACGGCAGCACGCCAGTATGCGCGTTTCGAAATGCGTATCGATTCTCCGAGAATTCCTCCGAGATCGAGGGGGCGTGATGGAATCATGTTAGGTCTGAGAAGTAAATATCAGAAAACCAGTTCCTGGTCGGGGAATGTGGCCGAAGAAACTCGTTAGAGCTCTTTCAGGAATTCCTCTTCTGTCAAAACTCTGACGCCAAGTTCCTGCGCCTTCTCGAGTTTCGAACCTGCTTCAACACCGGCAAGGACGTAATCGGTTTTCTTGCTCACCGAACCGGTGGCCTTTCCGCCTCGCGTTTCGATCTTTTCTTTTGCCTCGTCGCGTGTCATCGATGAGAGCGTTCCGGTAAGAACGAAGGTTTTTCCTTTGAAGAAAGCAGATTCGATCGTTTCGCGTTTTATCTTTTCTCCGGTAAAGGAAAGACCGGCCTTCCGGAGTTTCTCCAGTATCGGACGGATCTTCGGATTTCGGAAATATTCGTACACACTTCGAGCGATCTCCGGGCCTATCGCTTCAACTTCATCGATCGCTTCCATCGTTGCTTCACTCACGGCGTCGATCGAGCCGAACGCGCGAATGAGAAGCTTGGCGATATTCGTACCTACATGCCGAATTCCGAGACCGAAGAGTAATTTCTCCGGTGGCTGCAGTTTGCTTTTTTCGATTCCTGCGAAAAGATTCTCAAGCTTTTTCTCTCCCATCCTTTCGAGTGAGAGCAGCTCATCCTGTTTTGAGGAAAGGGAATAGATATCATCGATTGTCCGCAGCATTCCTGCAGCAACGAATTGCTCGACCGATTGCTCGCCAAGTCCTGCAATATCCATTGCTCCTCTGGAAGCGAAATGCGTGATACGGGCAACGACTTGCGGCGGGCATTCGGGATTCTCGCAGTACCAATTAACTTCGCCTTCGGGATGAACAAGAGGCGAACCACATGCCGGGCATTTTTTCGGATAATGAAATGGCTTCGAATCTTTCGGGCGTTTGGAGTGATCAACTCCGGCGACCTTTGGAATAACATCGCCTCCGCGCTCGATGATCACCGTATCGCCGATGCGAATATCCTTGCGTTCAATTTCATCGGAGTTATGAAGCGTGGCACGGCGTATCGTAATGCCTGTGAGCGCCACCGGTTCAAGCTCTGCAACGGGAGTGATCGTGCCCATTCTCCCGACTTGTAGCGTGATGCCACCGAGTATGGTTTTCGCCTGGCGTGCTTCGAATTTGTAGGCGATCGCCCAGCGCGGCGATTTTGCAACCTGACCAAGTTCGGATTGCTCTGCAAGTGAGTTTACCTTGATAACTGCTCCATCGATCTCGAAAGGAAGTGACTCGCGCTTTTCCTGCCATTCCATAGCGAAAGCCATCACTTCATCAATCGTCTGAACGTGACGGGTATACTGCGAGACGGGGAAGCCAAGCTCTTTCAGAAATTCCAGACGCGAAGTCTGTGTCGCAAGTCCCGATTCTTCTTTACCGATAAACTGAAGTTGATATGCCGTAAAAGAGAGCGGGCGTTTTGCTACCTCTCTGGGATCAAGTGTCTTCAGTGTTCCTGCTGTCGAGTTGCGAGGATTTGCAAACGGCGGATCGCCTAATTCCTCTCGCTCCGCATTCATTTTACGAAAACCTTCGAGGCTCATGAAAACTTCTCCGCGCACTTCGAATTTCAGGTCTGCATATTTCTTTGCATTGCGGAGGAGAAGTGGTATCATCCGGATTGTGCGGACGTTCGGAGTTACGTCATCGCCGGTTACACCATCGCCTCGTGTGGCTCCGCGAACAAGTTTTCCGTTCTCATACGTTAGGCTCATGGCTACTCCGTCGAATTTCAGCTCGCATGTATATCCATCTTTCGGAGCATGGCCAAGCAGATCTTTGATGCGTCTTTCGAACTCAAGTACTTCATCCTTACTGTAGGTATTGGCAAGGGAGAGCATAGGAATTGCATGAGTTGCCGGAGGGAAGAGCTTTGTCGGTTCTCCTGAGACTCTTGCAGTCGGAGAATCCGGCGAAACGAATTCGGGATTTTCCGCTTCAAGCGTTTCAAGTTCTTTCAGCAGCCGGTCGAACTCGCGGTCGCTGATCGAAGGCTGAGCCAGGACGTAGTAGCGGTAGTTATGTTCGTTCAGCTCCTTGCGGAGATCTTCGATCTTTCGGCGGAGTGATTCTTTCGAGCTCATCGTGTTCTTAACGTGGCAGGACTGGTTTAGCTTGCGGTATCTGCTTATGAATAAGCGGATTCTTAGTACCCTTCTTCATTGTGTGCGACTCGTGATGAAGTTCCGGTTTTTTTGCAGGAGCAGGTTCGGCCGGAGCAGCTGAAATCTTCCCACGAGTCAGAATTACGTTTCGCACAACAAGGCTTGAACCGGGAACAGTAGGAAGATTCGAGATCGGTTTGCCATCCAATGTCATCGAAACGGATTTCTGATTGCCGAGGTAGAGCACATATTTCTCTTTCGCTGAAAATCTTCTCACCTCTCCTTTGGCGAGTTTTCCCCTGAATCCCTGGCCTACATCGGGAGAAACGGAAACCCAGACGCTATCTTTTGCAGTCATCGAAAAGATGAGCGAATCGTTCAGCGCCGCCACCACTGCCGTCGAATCTTTTTTCGGCGGAGCAACAGGCTTCGGTTTTGGCTCCGGAGCTTTGACGGCCGTTTCTTGCTTCGGCTCGGGGTTTGCAGGCTGAGTGGATTTTTTTGTCAGCACAGAATAGCCGACAATAGCTGCGATCACGACGAGCAAGCCGACGATCGTCTTTGTCGCTCGAGACATTCCTGCATGCGTCTCTTCCTCAACTTCATCCGGCTCGTAGACGGGAGCAGCTTCTTTGCGTGCATTCTGTTCTTCTTCTAAGCGCCGTGCTCTTCGAATTTCCTTCGGTGGTGGAAGCTCTTCGATTCCGCTCTCTCTTTCAGTCGAGCGATCAAAGCTTGGCGGTTCATCTCTTCTGCGCATTGAGAGAGGGGGAGTTTCCTCGTTTCTAATGGTGATGCCTAGACGCTCCTTGCGGACCTCGTCGGCTTCTTCCCACAGATCGCGTGCTGTTATCTCCTCTACTGCATCTTTGACGCCCTCTTCAACTTTTTTCACGACGGAACCTGTCGTCTTGACCGCACTCTGCGTAACTTTCTTTGCAACGCCTGGCATTGCCGATACTGCCGAAGAGATAATTCCTTCGCTTCGTTCTGCGCCTGCGGGGCCGAGCAAAGTCTCGAGTTTGATGTTCAGGAATTTTGCATACTCGCTGACGAACGCTTTGCGGTATGGGCCGGGGGGTAAGGGACGAAGATCGCCGGACTCCATATTCTCAATGAAATGAGGATTGAGCCTGAGCCGTGCAGCAACTTCTGCAACGGTCAAACCACGGGCTTCCCGAGCCTTCCTCAGAATATTTCCGGTTTCCGGTGTTAGTATTTCCTCGATGTTTTGAGCCACTCCGATGCTATTACTTGTGAGTTCGTGTGAGGGCATTAGTGCAACGTAACAATACCCTATGTTGGTTCAAATTCAGCAGATTACGATGATGCACCCAACTCTTACGATCCGAGTTATCCCCAATTCTTTCTTCGTAACTTTGCAAAGGCAAACAACTGGCAAACCCCAAACTGACCGATTTCACCATTCGAACTCCACTGCTTTACAACGTGAAGATCACTAAAACTATCGCGGAAATTCGCTCTCTTCTCGAAAATGAACGATCGGCGAATCGGTCACTCGGATTTGTGCCGACAATGGGTGCGCTGCATGAAGGCCATCTCTCACTTGTCAGAGCATGTAGGCAAAAGTGCGGGATTACGATCGTGAGTATTTTCGTTAATCCCACGCAGTTCGGACCCGCTGAAGATCTGGATAAATATCCGCGTTCGATCGAAGAAGATATCGCCATGCTTGAATCGGCAGGAGCGGATGTTCTGTTTCTCCCGACTGCCGAAGAGATGTATCCTCATGGCTCATCTACCTTCGTTATCGTCGAAGATGTAGCAGCCGGCTATGAAGGTGCGATACGCCCAACCCATTTTCGAGGAGTTGCAACGGTTGTCGCTTCTTTATTTCATATTGTTCAGCCCGATATTGCATTCTTCGGCCAGAAGGATCTGCAGCAAGTTGCCGTCATCAAGAAGATGGTGCGAGACCTGCACGTTCCGATTCGCATCGAGATTGGAGCCACCGTGCGTGAGGCCGATGGACTGGCAATGAGTTCGAGAAATAGGTACCTCTCCAGCGAGGAACGCGCCGAGGCTCTCATCCTTTCACAGACTCTTGCCTATGTTCGGGAGAATCTCATTTCCGGCCTTCCTCCGGCCGAAGTGAAGCTTCTAGGCATTAAGTACTTCGATTCATTAAAGAAAAGGGCGATTCTCGACTATCTGGACATTATCGATCCCGAAACATTTCACTCTGCCGATTCGTTTAAATCTTCGAAGGAGACTGGAGTTGTCATTGCTGCAAAGATCGGAGCGACCCGATTGATCGACAACATTCTCCTTGAGGCTCAATAACAACTCAATGCAAAGAACTCTATTCAAATCGAAGATCCACCGGGCAACGATTACTCAGGCTGACCTTTACTACGAAGGTTCGCTGACACTCGATAGCGATCTGATGCAGGCTGCGGACCTGCTTCCGTACGAGAAAGTATCGATCGTTAACGTCAACAATGGCGAACGATTCGAAACCTATCTCATCGAAGGCCCCTCCGGTTCGGGCGTTGTCTGCCTGAACGGTCCGGCCGCACGCAGGGGAGTTGTCGGTGATGAAATCATCATCATTAGCTATGGCCAGTTCGATGATACTGAAGAGCTTCGTTACTTCCAACCGACCGTTGTTCATGTTGATAAGAAGAACAAAATCAAGGATATAAAGCATTCACTTGAAGCTTTCCAATTAGTTAATTGATCCTATAACTTGCAACAGACCTTTCCTCCGCTTGCCACCGTAATCCTCGCCGCAGGCCAGGGCAAGAGGATGCAGGATCCGACAAAACCCAAAGTTCTTTATGAGATCGCCGGTATTCCGATGATCGGCCATGTGCTTAAACTTGCTTCGCAGATCGGAAGCCAGAGGACGATTGCCATCGTCGGTTTCGGCAAGGAGCAAGTCAATCAATATGTGTCGTCGGCATATCCCCAAACCGAGTTCGCAATCCAATCCGAACAGCTTGGCACCGGTCATGCTATGCAGATGACTTCCGGGCTTTTGAGCAATTTTGAAGGTGATATACTTGTCCTCTACGGGGACGTACCGCTTCTATCGGAAAGTACAGTCCAGACTCTATTGAATACTCACCGGGCTTCCGGAGCAAAGGCTACAGTGCTCTCGGCAATTTTTGAGGATCCTTCCGGCTATGGAAGAATTGTTCGGTCCGATGACGGTAAGCATCTCAAAGCCATTATCGAAGATCGGGATGCCGATCCGGAAGTTAAGAAGATCAAGGAAATGAATTCGGGTATCTACGTTTTCCAAGCGGGCTCGCTTTATCCCGCTCTGGCAAAGATCACTCCCAATAATAATCAGAAGGAATACTATTTAACCGATGTTTTCGGTATTCTGATCGGAGAGTTTGGTACCGATTCAGTCGCTATTTCAGTCTCAAGAAATCCCGTTGAAGTCAGCGGCGTTAATACGAAGGATCAGCTCCAGGAGTTGGAGCGGATTTACCTCAAAAACAGCTCAATTCGCGCATAAAAAAAGAGTTTTCCACTTCCTCAGATATTTCTTGGTAATACAGGGAAATATGCGTATTTTCGCAACTCGTTTTCACCCCTATTAAAAGACAATTACTATGAAATCTCGATTTGTTGTTCTCTTGATTCTTGCCGCATTTAGCCTGGCAAGTTGTATGAAAAAAGAAGGCACTGCAACGGATGCAGGCGCTAATGCAAAAGCCGATTCCATGAAAGCTGCCTACAAAGCTATCTCGGCGGCCTGGGATGCAGGCAAGGTCGACGAGTTCGATAAGTACGTAAGTGCAGATACAAAGGATAATAACATGATGCCCGGACAAAAACCAGGTCTGGCCGGGATGAAAGAATTTGCCTCAATGCTCAAGGTAGCCTATCCTGACATGAGCACGACTGTGGAAGATATGCGCGTCGATGGCGATGTTCTTACGGCTCGATTCAGAATGAACGGAACAAATTCCGGCCCATTCATGGGAATGCCTGCAACAAACAAGAAGCTCACGAATGTGATGGGAATCGATCAGGTTCGCTGGAGCAATGGGAAGTTCGTTGAGCATTGGGGGCTCTTTGACGATCACACGATGATGATGCAGCTTGGGTTAGCTCCAATGCCGGGTGAGGGCGGAATGAAACCACCTGCCGAAGGCGGAAAGATGGAAAAGCCCATGGGGAAGAAGAAATAAGAGTTGACGAAACGGAAAGCCCGTCGCGCACGGCGGGCTTTTCTACCAAAGGTTTGCTTTAGTTGTGCGAGTCTTACCCACATTGTAGAGGTGCAATTACTGTCCGATACCTTATGCCCGAAGCGAGTGGACATACATACGATCTGATACTCCGTCTTACGCAGGACTACCTCAAGTCCATCCGGGCACGCCGCATGCTTTCTTTTGCCCTTATGGGGATCGGCGTCATCATCGTCGTTATCGGTTTTGTAATGCCGGAAGAGATCAAGGGAATATCTCAGATCATCACCTCTGCTGCCGGAGTGACGATCGGCTCCTCATCTTTTTTCCCGATCAACGATACGATCAAATTAAATCTAAAGATCCACACACTCGAAAATCTGCGCTCCGATCTTGAGCATGCAGGCGCCGGCGGCACAGTGGGGGCCGAGGATGCTTCGAAGATCGAAGCAATTGTCTGGAAACTCGTAGAACAAACTGTAGTATCATGACACCAGAAGTACCTGACCAGAAATACGAAGAGATCATTGCCTCGCTGAAGCGTTCGCATCGCCGCTCCTGGCTGCGCTTCTTTATTTTTCTCGGCTTCGTTCTCGTGCTGTGGATCTCGACATACGTTATTACGAAAGGGCAGTTCTCGATCTTCAGCAGGAAGATCGCCGTTGTCGATACACTTGTGATCAATCAGGATTCGGCAATGGCTGCGCGCGATTCTATTATTGCAGATCAGAGAAGGCTGATCAACGTGCTGCAGAAATCCCAGGCTCATCCGGATAACGGAGTTCCTCCCGTTGCAGCCGGCCCGAGTGCGGCTCTTCGCTCCGATACCATCCGAATGCTGAACCAGCGCATCCTGCACCGCAATCTCGAACTGAAGGTCCGCGATAGCGTCACGAATGTGAAACGGAAGGAATACTACCCGTTGAACGCCGTGCAGCAGATGGCGAAGTGAGATAGAAATTAATTCGCGCTGCAACCGTTACGGTCTTCCGTAGTGATGGTGGCATCGCAGGCACTCTCTGCATCATATACTGTCTTCACGAAATGATTGCGACTCACGGTAGCATGGAAGGTTTTCGTAATTTTGTCCATGTCGCATTCGTACATCTCAATTTATTCTCATCTCGTTTTCAGTACGAAAAATCGAGAAGCATTTCTGACGCCGGTAATTCGGGAAAGGCTTTGGAGAGTAATGGCTGGAATCATGAAGAATAATGGCATCGATGCCATTACCATCGGCGGCTATGAAGATCATTGCCATGCCTTACTTTCACTTCCATCGACAATTCCCATTGCAGAAGCCGCGAAAAAATTGAAAGGGATCTCATCCAAATGGTTATCCGAAGAATACCCGGAATTGAGAAATTTTGAGTGGCAGAAAGGGTATGCAGCATTCAGCGTAAGCACATCGCAGCTAAAAAAGGTCATTGCCTATATCAATAATCAAGAAGAGCACCATAAGGCGAAAACATTTCGCGATGAATATATCTCCTTTTTGCGCGGGAATAATATTCCGTTTGATGAGAAATATATTTGAGACGGTTGCATAGACTCCAAAATTGTTATCCATTCAAAACCGCCCACCGATAAATTGGTGGGCTAATGTGTTTTCATCCGCCAGAGGCGGATTCTGGAGTCGCCTTCGGCGACGGTATCAAATTAGCCCACGATTTTAATCGTGGGCGATGGTGATGGTTGCATAGACTCCAAAATTGTTAATCATTGGACACCGCCCACCATTGAAATGGTGGGTGGTATGTTTCCATCCGCCAGAGGCGGATTCCGAAGTCGCCTTCGGCGACGATATCAAACTAGCCCACGATTTTAATCGTGGGCGATGGTGATGGTCGGATAGATTCCAGAACTGTTATCCATTCAACACCGCCCACCAATAAATTGGTGGGCTAATATGTTTTCATCCGCCAGAGGCGGATTCCGTAGTCGCCTTCGGCGACGATGACAAATTAGCCCACGATTTTAATCGTGGGCGATGGTGATGGTCGGATAGATTCCAGAACTGTTATCCATTCAACACCGCCCACCATTGAAATGGTGGGCTAATATGTTTTCATCCGCCAGAGGCGGATTCCGGAGTCGCCTTCAGCGACGATATCAAACTAGCCCACGATTTTAATCGTGGGCGATGGTGATGGTTTCATAATTCCCCATATTGTTATCTATCATCGAACACCGCCCACCATTGAAATAGTGGCTGGTATGTTTTATCCGCCATAGACGGATTCCGGAGTCGACTTCGGCGACGATGCCAAATTAGCCCACGATTTTAATCGTGGGCGGGCTTTCTTGATTGTAACCTCTCCTCCGAAACTCCGTAACCGCTTCCGTTGTTAGCACTCGCCTAAGTGGAGTGCTAAGAGAATGCATTCCGGGATTGGAATAATTCCTCAATTTTCTTTCATTTTAACTCTTTATTAATCAATTACTTATGAATCTAACACCATTACATGACCGATTGATCGTTCGTCCTGCGCCTCCGGCTGAGGTGACAAAGGGCGGCATCATTCTTCCCGATACAGCTCAGGAAAAACCGCAGCAGGGTGAAGTCCTTGCAGTCGGAACAGGAAAGATCGACGATAACGGAAAGACCTTGCCGATGGCCGTGAAGGTCGGCGATACCGTTCTCTACGGAAAATACTCCGGCACAGAGATCAATGCCGAAGGCGAGGACGTCCTCATCATGAGAGAATCCGATGTATTTGCAATCGTAGGAAAAGGGAAAAAATAAGAGGAAGTTTTGGAGTTCGGGAGTTTGGGAGTTTTGTAGCAAGAAAAACATCTACCAAACTACCAACAACCATACTACTAAACTCTTATCATTTTACATTTTACATTTTTAATTTTACATTTACAAAACTATGTCAGCTAAGATCATAACATTCAATACCGATGCTCGGGCGAAGCTCAAGCGCGGAGTGGATCAGCTTGCCGATGCCGTCAAGGTAACGCTCGGACCTCAGGGCCGCAACGTCGTCATCGATAAGAAATTCGGTGCTCCGAATATCACCAAGGATGGCGTAACAGTCGCGAAAGAGATCGAGCTCGAAGATCCGATCGAGAATATGGGCGCACAGATGGTGCGTGAAGTCGCTTCCAAGACGTCCGATGTTGCCGGTGACGGCACGACGACGGCTACGGTTCTTGCACAGGCCATCGTTCGCGAAGGACTTCGCAACGTTACAGCCGGTGCGAATCCGATGGATTTAAAGCGCGGAATCGATCTCGCCGTATCGAGCGTCGTCGATGAGTTGAAGAAGATCTCTCGTCCAATCTCGGGCAAGAAGGAAATCGCGCAGGTCGGTTCGATCAGCGCCAATAACGATCACTCCATCGGCGAACTCATTGCCGAAGCAATGGAGAAGGTCGGTAAAGATGGCGTCATCACCGTTGAAGAAGCTAAGGGTATCGAGACCGAACTCAATGTTGTCGAAGGTATGCAGTTCGATCGCGGATATCTCTCTCCGTATTTCGTAACAGATCCGGATACGATGGAGGCGGTTCTCGAGAATCCATACATCCTTATTCACGATAAGAAGATCTCGACAATGAAAGATCTCCTTCCGATCCTCGAGAAAGTTGCTCAGGGCGGACGCCAGATGCTCATCGTTGCCGAAGATATCGAAGGCGAAGCACTTGCAACACTCGTTGTCAACAAGCTTCGTGGAACGCTGAAGATCGCAGCCGTCAAGGCTCCGGGCTTCGGTGATCGCCGCAAAGCGATGCTCGAAGATATTGCCGTCCTAACAGGCGGTACCGTGATCAGCGAAGAGAAGGGCTTCAAACTTGAGAATGCAACGCTTAGCTATCTCGGAACGGCAAGCCGCGTAACGATCGATAAGGATAACACCACTGTCGTCGAAGGCGCCGGCACGAAGGATGATATCAAGAAGCGTATCAACGAGATCAAGAGCCAGGTCGAGAAGACGACAAGCGATTACGATAAAGAGAAATTGCAGGAGCGCCTTGCCAAACTCGCAGGCGGTGTTGCAGTGATCAAGATCGGTGCATCGACCGAGATCGAGATGAAGGAAAAGAAAGCCCGAGTCGAAGATGCTTTGCATGCAACACGCGCAGCAGTCGAAGAGGGAATCGTCCCCGGCGGCGGAGTTGCGCTGATCCGCGCACTCGTCGGCTTGGATGAGAAGTTCTTGAAGAAGCAGACGAACGACGATGTCCGCACGGGTGTCGAGATCGTTCGCCGTGCACTTGAAGAGCCGCTTCGCCAGATCGTGCAGAATGCAGGACTCGAAGGCTCAGTCGTCGTCAACGAAGTCAAGAACGGCAAAGATAGTTATGGCTTTAACGCAGCGACGGAAGTCTACGAAGACTTGATGAAGTCCGGCGTTATCGATCCGACCAAGGTTACGCGCTCGGCTCTGCAAAACGCAGCCAGCGTTGCCTCGCTCTTGCTCACGACGGAAGCAACGATCGTCGAGAAGAAGGAGCCGGCTCCTGCGATGCCTCCGATGGGCGGCGGCGGCGGTATGGAAGGAATGTACTAAGCGGATTACACGGGGGCAGCCAACAGGTTGCCCCTCGTCCATTTTTGAATGATATTGTAGAATTATTTGTCGGGGCACTTACATTAGGTGCGCTCGGTGCTGTCATTTAAGATGGTATGCAGGTCAGCCGTACTTTTCAGATCCTGATTTGGTGACCCGCGCTCAACCTTGAGCATAACTGGGAAGTCGATATTCTTATTTCGTGGTTGATTGAAAAAGGTCATTCTTCATCATCTCATCTGCCAGATTTTCCGAAGCTGATGTCAAAAAAGATTCAGCACCAACCCATTGTATCCCGTAAGCATTTCTATTACTCGACGATGAACTCTCCGCCTGTGCATAAAAAATCTTATGTCCATTGTTGAAATCGAAAAGGCTAATGTCAAGGTTAAGTCCACTTAAAGTATTAGTTGTATATCCGCCCGTTGTTGTTGATGACCCATATGCATTTGCGGAATTACCATAAACTGTAGCATTAGCTGATGCTGAGGTGTAGGTAGGCACATGAACTTCCCAAACCTGTGATCCAGCGCCTTCAATTATTGCATAACAATCAAAATGATGAGCACGAAATATCGAAACTTTTTCTGAGTCTGTATATTGTCGAAGAGGTGGCAAAACTTGATATGATGGATCGGCAAGGATCCCAGAATGCCGGAGTTCATTTACTACAGCCCACTCTGCTTTTTGTTGGTATTCAATTTTCTGGAAATTCCCAAAGACGAGTATGTGGTTTAAGTGATGACCATAATACGTGGGGTCTTTCAATGATGATACCTTTGTCGAAACACATCCGGTAGAAGCGAAAATAAAAATAATGAGACAAACTATGAACCTGTGTTTCATATTGTGGATTAATAGTTTAAAGCCTCCGAATAAAGTGATATTTACAGTATTTAGTTCAATCCGCATTCTCAATTCTCCCATCAACGATTCCTATCCCTGCGCCCGCAACGGTCGTCATCCGGGAGAGGATTAAAAATCAGGGATGAAGGATGAAATAGGTAAGGGGAACAAAGGGGGGGATTGGATCACCCTGATATACGATGTTATTCCCTTTTGATCGGCAGGCAGTGCATGATGGGAACTGCGGCAATCATCACGAGTGACACGACGGGAGAGAGGAATGCGACGAAGATCGAGCCGAGGAATAGGAATGTCCCGATGATACCCATTATCCGTTTCATTTTGTCGTAATGCCCGAAGACAAAATTCTTTCCGACTAAATTCTTCTTCATTGCGTAAACGAAACAGAGCGTAATGAAGATGTTCATCAGCAACATATTCGCCGCAAGCATGGCTGCAGCAACAGAACTTCCCGGATATTCGCCGACAAGGGCTGTGGTGAACGGTATCGTTGCTGTTACACCGATAAATAAGAAATTGATCACGCCGAAGGTATTCGTTGGCGTATCTACCATTCCCATTAGTCTGTTATGGCTGTACCAGAGAACAATAATAACGGCGAATGATAAAACGAAGGCGACCAGATGCGGGGCTTGGACGATGAGCCGACGGGTAAGTTCGGCGTCGCCCCCGGTTTCAACAATCGGGACTTTTATATCAAGGACAAGGATGGTGACGATGATCGCCAGTATGGCATCGCTAAAAAAGACCAACCGTTCCTTGCCCAGCTGTTTTGAGTGAGGCATAACATATTGCGTAAGGTGAAAACATGAATATTGTTGTACTGCGAATATAACACGTTTCGAAAGAAGGAGGCTGTGACGAAGGCTTTTCTAATGTCGGATATAGATGAAGAGTAAAGAGTTAGCGTAACCAATTGGCACTCGTCAGAATCTCTACTTCGAGCAAATGTATTATTCAATTGTAACACCTGCCTACGAACGAAACCTTAGATCATTCGAAGCGTATTTTCAGGATCAATAATCGCTCTGCTATGTCTGCAAGATCACACCGCTGGATTTTCCGCATCTCGATTACGTTGAATATACTCTTAACAGTAGTCATAATCTTCTATCTCTCCAATTCTCCTTCGTATGAGCTTGGAGTCCTGACTCAGGATGTAAAAGTCGGTTATCTCGCCTCTGATAGTACGATCTACAGAATTCCGAAAGGCATCACGGTACGAGACGTTTCCGAGCGTGGACTCGGAGCCATCGGGCAGTTCGAGAATAACCGGTTTGAGATCATTGTGACGACCGGTCGCAGCGATCTTGTCAATTATCATCCCTCACGCAATCAACTGTCTCAATTCGGCAATTACTACTCCGCCGATGCCATCCCCGGTACGGCAAGATAGAGCAGTGTTTGACCGTAAGAAAGAGGAGATGAAAGGTGCTTCAGAGGAGAAAGACGAGAATAATGGAGTTTATGCTACTGAGACAAAAAAAAGGCAGCTCCTCAAGGGCTGCCTTCAGTACATTCGAAGCGAGGGAAGCGTTCAAGCTTCATGCATCGCTTCTACGTACCATGGTCCGAAATAGTTAATGGAATGCGCTCCGTGCCGTGATAGTATCTGTTCGACCGATTCTTTTATTTCGTCAGTCTCCGCTTTTACTTCGAAAAGATAACTTCCGTGCAACATGGCCTCTTCATATGATCGAAGTATTCCATTTTCCATATCGCCATATGCGCGAAGTTGAGTTGCGATCTTTGCAGCCAGTCCGTGACGTTCGCCGCCCGCGTCGAGAATATCCGATCCCTCGGCTCCATGAAAGATATCGATGTTTTTTTCTACAATGCCTTGCTCGAGTAGGGCATCCAGGGCGCTCCGTGCATCCATCGAATTATCAAATATTCCGCAGACTCTATTCGTGGGATAGGTTGAAAAGCTATTTGCATTATTAACAATCATTAGACTCACCTTTATATCCTTTGTATATGATCGATCTAAAACTATTCATCTATTGGGGAGGGCACAATTCCTATGCCAGAAATTCAAGCTCTATCCTTCTGCAAATCGTATTCCCGATTCCGTATTGGAATTGCCTTTATCGAAGATTTAGCATCTAAGCGCAAAAGCATTCTCGTTGCAAACATCGTAACGGTAATCCCTGCAACCGCTAAGATGATATTTAAGATGTCGGCGGGGAGATAATCGATCAGGAATGATCCGATCCGGTAGAGAATATACATCATGATAGCGATAAGGCTATGCCCTAAAAACAGATTGCAGATATTTGCATATTTCTTTTCGCTTGAAATGAATTGTCGCATAACTAATCCTTTCCTCTTAGGGAGAGTTGTTCGTTATGGGAGTAAGGGATTTAAGAGATCGAATGTTGCATCAACACACTTGAGAAAATTCCATGTAAAAAGCATACCAATCTCTATTAGAAAGGAATGTAACTTTAGAAGATGAAAGGATGAGAAGACCTATCGATTTGCACAAGTGAAAAAGCAAGAGGGCAATTCAATCGGATTGCCCTCTTGCACAGTAGTCCAAGATCAGACCGGCTACCCTACATGGCTTCTACATACCATGAAGTAAAGAAATTGATCTCACGGGCGTTTCCCGATTCCAGCGAACTTCTGATATGACCTTTATCTGCATCGGAATAGGACGGTATCACAAAGACATATCCTCCCTGGCGCAAAGCAGATTCGTAGGAATTGATGAGTTTGCGCCCCAGTTCTCCGAACGACTGAAATTTATCGGCGATCTTCGAGAAGAAGCCATGGCCGCTCGCACCCGGATTGAGAAGATCGATCCCTTCTTTTCCATAAAGGATCTCGATATCCTCTTCTCGTGTGCCGGATTTTATCAGTGCATCGAGTGCACAACTTGCATTATCCCGTTCATCGATAATTGCACAGACGCGTTGGCTTGGATAGGTCATAAGGCGGTCGGGTTTATTAAAGTATAATTCATTCATAGGCAGTGACAAGGTAAAGGTATACTAATGGGGATAGCTAAGGTTCAAGCATTGAACGCGTGTGGACAGAATAATGCTTTGCATGAAACTTGAACAAACCTTGTGCCAAATGCTAATGGCCTGATAGCAAGCAGTTTAGAGTTGCAAGCCCCTCGCCATCTCCAGTTCTGATTGCCTACATATTGACGCACTTATGCTTCAATTGTTTGTTTATAGTCCCTGCTCGCTACAAATCCACAAGACAGCGACCATCAATTACATCGATTTGAAATCCAAAAGAAACTATGAGAGATGAAGAAGCATACATTCTTGGAATCAATAAAGAAGAGCTTGAACGCTTGCGGTTTCAGCATGGGGTTTGGAAGAAAGTAACGGACGATTTCTTTAATAGGATCGGAGTTGCTAAGGGGTGGAAATGCCTCGATGTCGGGTCAGGACCCGGCTTCGTTGCCATGGATCTGCGCGAGCGAGTCGGCGAGCAGGGAAGTGTTACGATCCTCGAGCCTGCGCAATACTATATCGATCACTTCAAACAGGAATCCGAAAAACGCGGTTGGACGAACATTACTTTCCTCCATGGCACTGCCGAAACGGCCGAACTTCCGAAAGAGCAATTCGATCTCATCTTCGTGCGCTGGGTAATCGGCTTCGTGCCCGATCCCGAGAAATTCATTGTCAATCTGCTTTCATCGCTCAAGAAAGGCGGAGTGATCGCCATTCAGGATTATCTCTATAGCGGATTAGGATTATATCCGAAGGGCGGAGCATTCGATCACGCTCTCGAAATGGTTATTCGTCACTGGGCCGTAAGCGGAGGCGATGCCTTCGTGGCCGCAAAGATCCCGGCTATTTTTCGCAAACATGGTTTAGAAATTGTCGATTACTCTCCGCACTGCCTTGCCGGTGGCCCCGATAGCGACGTGATCGAGTGGGCAGATAAGTTCTTCACCAAACACATGCACCTTATGGTGGCAAGCGGCGCAACAACAAAGGAGTTAGGCGATGCCATGCTCGAAGATTGGTACGCGCACCGGAAAAATCCCGATACAATATTCTGCTCGCCGATCGTAGTCGATATGGCGGGGAGGAAAATGTAAAATTAAAAATGTAAAATGTAAAAGTGGGGAGATCGGACTGCAAGAAGTCGCAGTACCACTATCTTAAGGTTCGGATCGTTTTCCTTCTCGCGCGATCAGCATTTCTGCGATCGCACAGATCAATGCAATCACAAGAAAAGTCTGCCATAACTCGATACCAAAACGGGACTCCTTGATTTTCTGCGTTAGAGTTTTGCTTGATGCATCCAGTCGTGCAATGGATTCTTTCGGCTTTGCAAATAGTGGAGCGATAAGTGAGTCGGCTCCCGCATTTGTTGCACGACGCAGGTCGGCTTCGTCACTTCGGATATTGACGGCGAAGGAAGCGACAGGCGAGCGTGCTTCGGCGTCTTGGTAGACCGTATAAATTCCTGCGGCATGAGCATTATCGAGATGGATCCGAAGTTTTCCCTCAGTTGCTATCGATTCGATCCTTTCAGAAGATCCATCGGGAAATTTAACCAGGAGCTTCAATCCCGATTGCTCATTTCCAAGCTGAGGCAACATGACATCGAACGGTTCATCGGTGTAGTACTTCTCTTCCTCATTTTCATCTTTTGCGCCGACGGAAGAGAGATATGCAGCCGTCCTACGGATCAATGGAAGAAAGATCGCTTTGCGCGGCAGATCGCTAAACGATAGCGTCGGTGGCACGGAATAGATCAGTGCTTTGCCTTTTCCGATCGAGCTTTCACTTAAGAATGGCGCTCCGCTTGACAGAGTAATGAGCGGTATGCCTCCCTTCGATAACCTGTAATATTCGAATATCTTCGGTGATTCGATTCCGCGCGCAGAAAGGCTGCCCGATTTCTCTTCGAACATTCCCGAAAAGAAGGGATGCGCGAAGTCGAATTGCGCGAAGCTCACATATTTATCCGTTGTTTGTGCCGACCCTTCCTTCGATTCGATAGCGGGAATTCCCAGTTGTGAGCTTAGCAACGAATTGAATTGCTGGGATTGAATTCCCGGCAATGTAAAGATGCCGACGCCTTTTCCGGAGGCAACATAATCTTTCAGTGCTTTGCTATCGCTCGGATCAAGTTGCTCCGAACCGACTTCGACGATCACAGCATCGAGCCGAGAACGCAGCGATGGTAGCATTCGAAGCTCTTCGAGCCGGTGAAGTTCGACGGAATAGGGAAGTTCATTCGTCTCGGAAAGCGTCTGTTCCAGTGCAAGCTTCAGAAACTGTACGTCTGCATCATGGGTGACGAAAATGCCGATTCTTCTTGTCAACGGAAGTATAAGCGATAGATACCGCTTATTGTCGAAAGGCAATGCATCGTCTTCAAGCTCTGCGCGGACTGCAAGAAGTCCGGCACCACGGGGCTGAGCGCTGATTGCGATCTTCTCGCTCTTCGATTGGCCAAGTCCCGTTACCGAGCGTTGCGCCACACGTTCACCATTATAAAACAAGGATACGACGGCATTCTCGCTCGTGCCATCTCCCGTATTTCGAATGTATGCGTTGAATTCGAGCGGCCTGCCCGGTTCGAAGATCGTTGTTACCGGAATGAGAGAATCGATGGAAAGATTTCGGCCGATCGTTTTCTCCGACTCGCCGATATCGGTGATGAAGATCCTCGTTCGCTCATCGAAGAGCTTTAACCGGCTTGAAGCGGAATCGCTTTTCGGTTCGATTTCCTTCTTATAGTTGCGTGCCTGAGCATCGGATATGAGATAGATCTCTTTATTCACGTTCAGCGATCGGGCAAGCACAGCAGAGGCAACTCGCATTCCATCTTCGACTCGTGCCGGAGCATCGGCAACAGTGACGGAAGAGATCGCCTTGCGGATATCGGTCATCGTATGCAGAGGCGGATACTCCTTCCCGGGCTCAAGCGTTGCGAGCGGAATAACGACAGCTTCATCACCATCTTCAATGGCATTCACGATCTCATTCGCTGCCTCTGTGGCTTGCTTGAAGTATGAGCCGTTTGCATTCCGGCGTGACATCGAAGCAGAATTATCGACAAGCAATACAATGGTGGTATTCGCATGCGACGTTCCGAAGAATCCGCCGAGGTAGCCGCGTAAGGCAGGGCGCGAGAATGCCATGACCAGGCAGATAATGAGGAGCGTCCGAAGGATTAGCAAGAGGATCTGGCGCAACTTGACTTTGCGCATCGAAGATTTTTCGAGCTTTTGGAGAAAACGGATCGAGCTGAATTCTACTCGCCGTGCCTTGCGTTGGGCAAAAAGGTGAAACAGCAGCGGGAAACTCGCAGCAATGAGCCCGAAAAGAACGAATGGATTGAGAAAGGTCACTTCTTGATTAGTCCGATCGTCTTACTCACATGTATCGAGGATTGTCTGCTCATTGAATTACAATAAACTTAACCGTGCCGGATAAACTTCCGGAGCGAGTTCGTGCATGCAAATGATAGACTCCCGGAGCAAAGCCATCGACACGTATGCGAAGCTCATGAATATTCGCCACAGCAGCATACTCAAGTACACTCCGGCCGAGTGCATCGGTGATCATATAGTTAACGGCTTCATCTGTTTGTACGCGCACGGTAATATTCTCTCGTGCGGGGTTCGGCATAACCACCAGATCGGAAACCGGAGCGACATCGTGAACGCCAAACGGAGCACTGATGATCGTATCTCCGATATGAAACTCGAAAACCGAATCGGAAGCATTGCGGGGCAGGACGGTGGTAGTATCGGCTCCGTCATTGGTGGCTATATAGTATCGGACGTGTGTTCCCTTGGGCAGACGAGGGAATGTTGCCGTATAGATTAGCGAATCAGCGGCAAGCGATAACGGAAGAATATTCGTGAGGTTCACTTCATTATTGATACCGAAGATTACTCGCGGATTCTTTACTCCGTTATTGGCTGCAATTCCGACTTCAACATGATGGATGGAATCCACTCTCCAAGTCCGAACCGTTCCGATGATCGTTCCGAGCGAGAGGGCAGCACTATAAGCATCAAGTCTTCCAAAACCGTAAGCAGTATCGGGCGATGACACAAAATCGAGCCTGCCGGTTTTGATGATTGCCTTTCGGATCGCCTGAGCGCTGGCTTCAGGATGTGCCTGCTTGATGAGCGCGCATGCGCCGGAGACAAGCGGGGTAGCAAGCGATGTTCCGCCGGCCGCTGCGAATGTATCGTCATGCGTCATTGTCCAGACTGATACACCGGGAGCGCAGATCTCCGGTTTGAGGCGTTTGTCGAATGTCGGGCCGCGGGAAGAGAATCCTGCAATGGTATCTGTAACATCCAGTGCACCAACCGAAATAATACTATCTGCATCCGCCGGAGTGAGCGTATAGGAGTATCCTGTCGAACCGCCATTACCCATTGCTGTACAGCAGAGCACTCCGAGTTTAGCCGCACGTTCACATGCCTTTGCCGAGATCGTTGTCCTGCCGTTCATATCGGCGTATGTATGGCTGACATATCCGCTATCAAAATTGTAGTAGCCAAGCGAACTCGATGTAATATCCACTCCGAGTTTCTCCATCCACTCAAGGGCTGCTGCATAATTGTCCTCTTCGATCGGCCGCTCGCTGCGAACATCTTCAGTTTTTGCAAGCAGGAGGTCGGGATTATAAGCGGGCCCCATGATATTATCGGGGAAAAAACCTGTTCCGGCACTCAGTACCGAAGAGCCATGGCCATCCTGATCGGGCACATCGAGTGAATCGTTCGCCGTTGAGGAATCATGAAAAATAAAATCGTACTCTGCAATCACATGATGCATCAATGTTGTGCGCATTGCCTGCCAGCGGAATCCGACATCAAGAAATCCGAGCATCACACCACGTCCGTCGAATCCCATGGCATGAAGCGGAGGTACGTTAATGCGATGGATCTGCGAATCCGTTAATCCGTAATGATAGATGATGGTGTCGTATCCGGCAGGGATGGGCAAAACTTCGGGATCGTCGTTCGATGGTATCGCACGAGGTAGAAAGATCGATGTGCGCTCCTCTATTTCCTTCGTGTTGCTGTTTGCTGATGGAATTGGTTTCGTGCTAACTACAAACGACTGACTCTTCACCAACTGTAATTGCTCCTGAGAGAGATATGCGCTGAAGGCATTCGCCCAATTAGAGATAGTAACCGGTTGAATTCCAAGTTTGCGAAGCGAATCCACGTATTTCGCGTTTATCGGAGCATCTTCGATCGTAACAATCTTCTCGATCGAATTCACTCCGAGAGCTGCAGCACGACGCTTCAATGCTTTCGCAGAGATCTCGCTGACCGTCTTATCGAAGATAGCGTTGCCAGGCTTAAATTCTGCGGCAGTTATTCCTTTATCTTTGAAGACGATCCAGTATTTCGATTGAGCTAGTATCTGCGTCGGAGACAAAAACAGGGCAAGCAACAGAAAGAGGGAAGTAGCGGAAAGTAGCATCTTATTCCTTCACTAATTTTTCGATCAGGTCAAGTGTCGAAACTCCTTCGGCCTCTGCATTGAAATTCAACACGATGCGATGGCGTAAGACCGATGTTGCAAGCGCACGGATATCCTCAATAGATGGTGTGAAGCGACCGTCCAATAACGCCCGAACCTTCGCTCCGAGCACGAGGTATTGCGATGCGCGAGGGCCAGCGCCATAGCTGATGTACTTCTTTACATAATCGGGAGCATTCGCATTTTTCGGACGCGAGCGCGAAACCAATTTTACGACATACTCAACGACGTTATCGGCGATCGGCACATAACGAACCAGATCCTGATACAGCACAAGATCCTTGCCTGAAAGAATTTTGTTGAGAGCAGGTTTGTATTCGCTCGTTGTTGACTTCACAATGTCGATTTCCTCCGATTGCGAAGGATAGTCAAGCCAAATGTTCAGCATGAACCGGTCTAATTGAGCTTCAGGCAGAGGATATGTTCCTTCTTGCTCGATAGGATTCTGAGTAGCCAGCACGAAGAAAGGCTCAAGGAGAGTGTATGTAGTATTGGCTGCAGTGACGCGGTGCTCCTGCATAGCTTCCAAAAGCGCTGCCTGCGTTTTCGGAGGAGTACGGTTGATCTCATCGGCCAGAATAATATTCGCGAAGATCGGGCCTTTAATAAATCTGAATTCCTTCGCACCGGTCGAAATGTTTTGCTCGAGAATTTCCGTGCCTGTTATATCGGAAGGCATCAGGTCGGGTGTGAACTGAATGCGATTGAAATCCAAATGTAGTACTTCTGCCAGCGTACTGATGAGTAGGGTTTTTGCAAGTCCCGGCACACCGATAAGGAGGCAGTGTCCGCGGGCGAGAAGTGCGATAAGGAGTTCTTCGATGACTTCGGTCTGCCCGACGATCACCTTGGCGATCTCACTGCGCACCTGCTTATGCTTAGCGACGAGATCCTTCGCATACTCCAATTCTTTACCGGCAAAGACGCTGTTGGGGACTGCTGTTCTTACTGCTGTTTCCACGTGCTGTTATTCTTCAGAATATAGTTTAAACTTGTTGTTCTTTTCTCCGTCGGGAATATGACGGTCTGCCGAGATCCAGGCTACAGTTTTTCGAAATTGTGATCGAATACTTCCACATTTCCGAATGCTACCATATCTTTCTTTAAGGCGTTCGCATCTCCCGATGCCGATATGGTAACCGAATCGGGATGAATGTACGTTTCCGCGACCCGGAGAAGATCTTCCTGTGTAAGCGCTGCCACGGTATCCCTGAACTTGTCGTAGTAGTTGGATTCAAGTCCGTAAAGCGCCAGCGTTGCAATGCGGCCTGCAACCTGCTGCGGTGTTTCGATCGAAAGCGGAAAGCTGCCGATGATGTAATTCTTCACCATCGAAAGCTCATCGGTGCTGACAGGCTCTTTTCGGATCAATGTCAGTTCGTTAATGATCTCTTCCACGGCCCGCGCCGTCACTTCCGTGCGTACTTCTGTACTGACGGCAAAAGCGCCTGTTTGTTTCCGTGCATCGAAGAAACTGCGTGCGCCATAGGTGAATCCGTGCTTCTCTCGCAAGTTCAGATTGATCCTCGAATTAAAATAGCCTCCCAGCAGCATGTTCAAGACATAGCAAGCGATATAATCCGGATCGTTGCGAGCAATACCAAGATGCCCGACTCGTATGGCCGATTGCACAGCCTGTGCTTTTTCAACCAGAATGACTTCACGCTTCTGACCCACCGAGGGAAGGGCAATATTCGGAGACTGCACAGGGAAATTATTCCAACGGGCAAAGCGCTCATTCAACATTCCGAGTATTTCACTCTCCGATATATCTCCTGCGACGACAAAGAATGCATCGCTTGGCGAAGAAATATTGAAATAAAAATCTTTTAAGATCGAAGCATCGAGTTTAGGAATCGACTCTTCCGTA
This sequence comes from Bacteroidota bacterium, assembly GCA_030706385.1. Classification (GTDB taxonomy): domain Bacteria; phylum Bacteroidota; class Ignavibacteria; order Palsa-1295; family Palsa-1295; genus PALSA-1296. The sequence continues at coordinate 22,674 of JAUZOQ010000023.1, forward strand.
CCGTTCGATTCAAGGCCGTATGGATGGCCTGCAAACACGCGCTTGGAGAAGATGCCTTCGGAGAGATATCCGGGATCGCTCTTCGATTGTTTAATGCCGGCAATACGCTGCAACTTCGCACGGTCAAGTTCTTCGTTTGCATAGACCGGATTCAGTGTCACATCGGCAAGCAGATCGAGCGCTGTGGAAAGGTATCGGGTAAGCACTGAAGTTGAGATCGTAGTCGAATCGCTCGATGCACTTGCTCCGAGCGAGCCACCGACAAAATCGATCTCTTCGGCGATCTGAGTCGCGCTTCGAGATACCGTACCTTTCGTCAGTAGTTCGGCGGCCAGGGATGCAAGCCCCTCTTTTCCCGGAACATCATTGATCGAGCCCGAGCGAAGATAGAGTGACATGCTGACAAGCGGCTGCTCGTGGTTCTCTACGAGATAGAGCGGAGTTCCATGCACCGTTTTTGCCGTAATAAATTTTGGAAAGGCAACGCTTGTAAGCGGTCCAGGCTGAGGGGGTTTTGAACGGTCGAGTTTCATGACTGATTTGTAATTTTTTCGTTATTGCTTCGGCGGCAGGTAGATGACAGTGCATCGTTTTTCAGGCACGAGGTATGTTGCCGCTGCTTTGCGAATATCATCGGTCGTCACACTTAGATACCTATCGATGATAGAATTTGCCTGGCTCGTATCTCCGAAAAAGACTCGGGCATGAGCTAGTTGATCTGCCTTTCCGGATACCGTTACCCGACCTGCTACTAAGCGCATCTCCGTCTTATTTTTTGCTTTCTGCAATTCTGTTTCCGTCACCCCTGTCGCGCGCACTTCAGATAGTACTTTTTCGATCGCGATCTCTATCGGTGCGATCGGATCTTCCGGTTCGTTAGCGACAGCATAGATCCAGGCAAGGCCCGGCATTTCGCGCAGATCGACATAGGACGATACATCGGAAGCAACTTGATCGGCATAAATCAGTTTCTGGTAGAGACGTGAACTTCTGCCTGTTGAAAGAATATCGGTAAGCAAATCAAGGGCGATCGCATCGTCTGTGCCTTCCGGAGGCATTGGATAGGTATAGAAAACGGCCGGGAGCGGCACTGCTTCGTTATCGACAATTTCACGCCGTTCGCCCTCTTGCTCGGCTTCGTTGAATATCGGGCGGGCAAGAGTATGTCCGTCATTGGGAATACTTCCGAAAAACTTCTCGATCATTTTCTCGGCATCGGCTCTCTGAAAATCTCCGGAGAGGACGAGGACTGCATTTGCCGGAGAATAAAAAGTCTTATAGAAATCCTTTACGTCATTCAGTGTTGCCGCTTCGATCGTTTGCATATCTCCGATCACGGTCCACTTGTATGGAAATGTCTTGTATGCTAACTTCATCATTCGTTCGGAGAGAGTGCCGTACGGAGCATTATCGTAGCGCTCGCGTTTTTCCTCTTTGACCACATCCTTCTGAGTGCGAAGACTCTCATCGCCTAACGTGAATCCCAACATCCGATCGCTTTCAAGCCACATGCCAAGACCTATTTGATGCGCAGGCAGTACTTCGTAATAGTTAGTTTTATCTTCAGTGGTGTATGCATTATCATATCCACCTGCTTGCGTGATATAGGTATCGAACTCTCCTCGCTTCACATTCTGCGATCCTTCGAAAAGCAAGTGTTCGAATAGATGTGCGAATCCGGCACGATCGGGCGTTTCGTTCTTCGAACCGACATGATATGCAATGTTCAGGCATACGATGGGAGCTTTATGATCTTCCTGCAATATTACGTGAAGCCCGTTGGGGAGGTCGTATTCACTATATGGTATTGCGCCTATCTGGGTGTTTGGTGGGTTCTGCAATCTTGAACTGGGTATAAATTGATCGAAATTTAGCCTGACTTTAACGACGAATAGAGGGGGGAAGTTCGATTTGTGTCGCGGATTTGCCAGGTGAAGATAATTATCAGAAAGGCGGAGCCCTTCACCAATAAAACGATGTTTTCAATTGCAATGAAGATTCCGCGTTTACCCCCGACGCTCGTTCTTGTCGCCATCATCATTCTGGCCGGCAGAGTTGCTGCACAATCGGATGCAGATTCGATCCGGACAGGCATTGTGCGAGGCACGATCTATGATGCCGGCTCTCACCTCACTATCCCGCGTGTGCGGGTAACTATTGAAGGCACGAAGTTAGGAGCCATTTCCTCTGTCGATGGGCAGTATAGGATCGTTGGAGTGCCGGTTGGTCACTATATTATCCGCGCTTCTGCAATCGGCTACAGCCCATCTTCTCAGGAAGTTGTCGTTAGCTCGGCACATCAATCGGTTCTTGATTTTGAATTGAAGGAAAAGGCTGTTCAGGGCGATACTGTTACCATAATTGGTTCGAATGCTCTGGAGGCAGTCAATCCTCGGGCCGTCGTGAGTACAACTCCCTTCAGCATTGAAGACGTGAAACGCTATGCTGCGGCATTTCAGGATCCTTCGCGAATGGCCGATAATTTCGCCGGTGTCTTTGGGCGAGGGACAACGAACAATTACATTGTAGTGCGGGGTGGATCTCCGATCGAACTACTCTGGAGGCTCGATGGAATCGATGTTCCCAATCCCAATCACTTAGGAAAGAATGGATCGACAGGCGGCCTCATAAGTGCGATCAATAGCGAAATGCTAGGGAATAGCGATTTCTTCACCGGAGCATTTCCGGCGGAATACGGCACGAAGCTCTCGGCTGTATTCGATCTCCATACACGCAACGGCAACAGTGAGACTCTGGAAGGTGCAGCACAGCTAAGCTTTAATGGAATGGAATTAATGGGTGAGGGGCCTGTTCCCGGAGCTTCTGGCAGTTCGTTCTTGGTGGCATACCGACATTCGACACTTGGTTTTTTGCGTCAGATCGGAATTCTTGATTATACCGATCTTCCGAACTTCGACGATGCCATGGCAAAGTTTCGCTTTAAGCTCGGAGAAAAAGATCAGATCAGCGCAACAGGTCTGTGGGGTACTGCATCGATTCAGAACACCTATACGGCGAATCAAGAGATCGGAGCAGGTTCTGGGCTTCTGATCGCCGGACTCGATTGGCAGCATTTATTTTCCGATGATTTCACTACGCATCTTCTCATCAATCGCGCAACAAACAGGTTCGACGAAACAATTTCCGGTGGCACGGAAGAGATCAGCTTCGCCTACAATACTGCGAAACTCGAAGCGAACTACACTCCAAGCATTACGCAAGCATTCGAAGCCGGAGTTGCCGCACAAAAGGCGACTATTCAGATCGATCAAACGCAACAATCGGGATTCAATACAACTCAGCAGACAAATCTCTATCAGGCATTTCTCAATTGGAATTGGCACATCATGCCGCAGCTTGTTCTCAATACCGGAGTTTACAGTCAGTTTATTACCTATGATACCGGCAGTTCGTACGAACCGCGAATCTCACTTGCCTGGTCGGCCACCGATGAACATACCTTCGCAGTAGCATTCGGTGTTCACCGCCAACCCGAGCCACTCCAGTTCACACAAGCGCTTCATTATGTTGCAGGGTATACGTTCCGCCCGGCTCCGGATATACTCTTGAAAGCAGAGGGATATTATAAGGATTACTCACATGTACCCGTTCATGCATCAACGAAAGATTCGTATTCATTCCTGAACGAAGGATTCGCTCAGCGAATCGATTATTACGATCTTGTAAGCACAGGTGTTGGAAGGAGTTATGGTGCGGAGTTAACCTTCATGAAGCACTATGGCGATGGGTATTACATTACGGCAACAACGTCATTTGTCCGCCAGCAATTTGTAGGATCCGATGGAGTCTGGAGGTTCGGATTGTTTGATAATATCTACATCGTGAATCTCCTTGCCGGTTACGATATTTCGCTCGGAGCAAATTCGGTCCTGACGCTCAGCGAGAAGTTCACGATCGCCGGAGGAGGGACGTATACTCCGTTTGATCTCCAGCAATCTGCAGCTTCAGGTTATGAAGTCCTTGATTCGGCCCATGCCTTCAGTGCCCGAAACCCTCCGTACGTGCGGGCCGATCTGAATGCCGAATTACATATTAATTGGAAGGCATCAACTCTGACGGTATACCTCTCGATCTTGAACGTGCTCAACATCAAGAATCCGACGAACAGGTATGTACGCTTCACGAACGGAGTACCTGAAGTTAAAGAGGATTATGATCTGCCAATTTTGCCGATCGTAGGAATCCGATTCGAGTTCTGAAAAATTGGCGACGATCAAACCATTTCACCGGCAAATTCGGGCATGTCACTCTCACCAGTCTCGGCTTCCGGAACCTGGGTAAAGGTAGCAGGCTTGCGTTGAGATATCGATCGGTTGATGAAATAGAGCATTCCTGACATGACGATCATTGTTCCGACGACGACATATCCGAGATCGTTGTAATGCTCGATCATTCCCGTCTTCGATTCCGAAACGATCCTGCCTGCGACTACAGATGCGGCGCCGCCTGAGATCTGCATGATCGCTGAGTTCACGCTCATAAACGCGCCGCGATCTTCCGGAGCCGGAATGGCCGTCAGCAAAGCCGAGGCAGAAACCATTCGCGCCGTCACCCCGGCAAAAAGCAGAACGCTGACAAGGCAGGCGATCCAAAACGGAGTGATTCCTAAATTCGTATAGATAACGACGACGATCGTAGCGATAAGCGTGCCGGCCAGGAATGTTCTATACTTTCCGATCTTATCGCTGAGCTTGCCGCTGAGCGGTCCGAAGAGAATCGAGAAAACTCCTGTTATCAAATAGAGCATCGGCAGCTGATCGAGCGTGAGCCCGAGATTATGAGTGCCGAACGCGCTGCCGAACGGCATCAGCATGAAGCCTCCTGAAGCAAGAAGCGACATCGTCAGGAATCCGAATACATACTGCGGTTTCGAGACTGTCGTGAAAAGATGATGGAATGGGTTCTTATCGATCCGAAATTTCAAATGCTCATCGATGGGCTTCAGGTAAATAAGCATGATCACTCCGACTACTGCGCCGAATCCAGCGATCATCCAGAAGCAGGAATGCCAGCCGTAGTTATTGGCCAGCAACAAACCGATCGGAATGCCCAGCACCTGGCTCGCCGCAAATGCCATCTGCGTATATCCCATCACGCGGCCACGTACTTCCATCTTAAAAAGATCCGTAACAATGGCAAGCCCGACCGATCCGATCACACCGCCGAAAATTCCGGTTACGATTCGAGCCAGCAAAAGGGAATTGAAATCCGGAGCGATGGCGCACATTCCCGTGCCAAGGATGAATCCGGTATAGAAGAAGAGCAATAATTTCTTGCGGTCGAATTTATCTGCAAATCCTGCGGCCAGCAAACCCGAAGCTCCGGCGCTAAAGGCATAGGCGGAAACGACGACGCTGAAATCCGATGGAGTGATACTCAGTGTCTTCATGAGGATCACGCCCAAGGGTGAGATCACCATAAAATCGAGGATCACGGTGAACTGCAAAATTGATAGTATTGCGATGACGAATACTTGATACCGGGTAAATACCTTTTCCTTACTCAAGGGCTTTTTTGATGCGATTATTAAGACAATTCAGCTAACTATGTCAAGCGGAAAGCATTCCTGGATTTAAACAATTACAAGAGAAATATTCATTCCGGATTTCAATATGACGGCAAAATTTTTTTTGAATGTTTTTTAGAGTGTTTGCATTAGTATAAAGGACAACATTGCACACAGATATGAGGCGGATCGGATCTCTTTTGCCGATTCGTAACACACCTTTATAGACATGCAGCACACGAGATTTCGCGCTATCGTCATAGCCGGTATTCTCTTACTATTCAGTTTCGAAGCAAAGGCTCAATCCGACGGATACGTGAGCCCTGTCTCCGTTGCTCAAGGCGGAAAAATTCGATTCTATATTTCAACAGGCAGTCCGACATTCACCCTTTCGATCTTCAAGCTCGGCTTCCAGAAGCGCGAGATCCTGGCGCTTCACGATGTGCCGGGGGGAATACAGACCATCGGCGATAGCGCATTCATCAACGGCTGTAACTGGAAAGTAACCAAAGAACTGACTATTCCCGACGTATGGGCCTCCGGTGTTTACGAAGCGGATTTTCCTTCTGCCGACACAATGAAGAAGCTGATATTTATCGTTCGGGAGAAAGAACTTGGCAAACACTCAAAGATCTTGGTTTGTCTAACCACAAATACCTGGCAGGCCTATAATAACTGGGGAGGAAGAAGTCTGTACGATTTCAATTCGTATTCCCAAACAGCTTCCGTAAAGATCAGTCTCAATCGGCCTCTTGCCGATACATCTGAGAATAATTATTTCCGTTGGACCGATAAGCTCGTCAGGTGGCTGGATGCGCATAATATCGATGCCGAGTATTGCATCAATACCGATCTCGACCGCGACCCGAATTTCCTTTCTCATTATAAAGTCTATGTACCGGTTGGGCATGACGAGTATTGGTCGAAGCCCGAGCGGAATGCCGTTGAAAACTTCGTGCGTTTTGGCGGAAGGATGATCTGCCTTTCCGGTAATACCTGTTGGTGGCAAGTACGGTTCGAAGATAGCTTGCAGACGATGGTCTGCTACAGGGATTCTGCCATCGATCCGATGTATCCGATGCATGACTCCATCGTCACGAGCAATTGGGGGCGTTCGCCGGTCAATGATCCACCGAATTCACTTTTTGGCGTAAGCTTCGAGCATGGCGGGTTCATCAACGACAATGGCATTTTTCCGAAATTCTTCGGCTACGGCGGTTACACGGTTTTCAATTCACAGCATTGGATCTACGACGAAACAGGAGTTAAGGATGGTGATGTCATAGGAGCTCAGGATGCGATCGCTGGTTATGAAGCCGATGGCGCGCTCTTCGATTGGCTAGGAGGGTTACCATATCCGACGGGAGAAGATAAGACTCCGAAGAATTTTTCTATACTCGGTATCTCACCTGCAGCCTCAGCTGCGAATCTCGCTGCCGGTCATGCAACGATGGGATATTTTACGAATGCCAGCGGAGGTGCAGTGTTCAATGGCGGCTCGACCGATTGGGTGAGCGGATTAGACGGCGATGATTCCGTGCAATCGCAAATGCTGCTGAATGTTTTTCACGGGTTCTCGTTCTTCGGTGAACTCCCACCCGAGATCACGGGCTACTCGCCTGCTCGAATGACGACCGATTCGATCAACCATGAATGGGTGAATATTAATCACCTTAGCATGCGCCTTGAGTCGCAGCAGATAGATACGTTTGTGATCCACGGCAGATGCGCCGATGGAAAGAAGCCGTTATATTTTTGGCGCATTGATGGGAAAACCATCAGCTTCGATTCGATCTTCTACCTTACACCGGAGATCAAGAAGAAATCCCCGTCAGCTTTTATCCTTGAAGGCTGTGCAAGCTCCGGTTTTGATAAGGCAGTTGTGCAGTGGGCCATCGTTGATACGACGATGCGCTTTGTCACTTCTGCCCCGACCGTGCCAAGCAAACGGCATTCATTTTTTTCTTATCATGCCGTCGCAGCATCTCTTGTCGATGAGCATCCGGCCTATGTCATGATCTACGGCCCGAGTTGGTTGCATATCGACCGAAGGGGAGTCGTAAGCGGATGGGTTGCCGATGAGCCTGGAGATCACACCGTCATTCTTCGGGCTACCGATTCGAAAGGTAATTTTGACATGCAGACATTCAATATCCATGTCTCCGACTCGCTCGAGGGAGTCGAAAAGAATTCAGAAAGTGCCCTTACGCTTCAGTGTTTTCCAAATCCAATCTCCGAAGATGCGCACTTTCTCTATACTTTGGGCGAGAACGGATATGTGCAATTGGAAATCACCGATGTTGCAGGCAAGCAAATCTACTCAAGTTCTTTACCAAACATAACACCTGCAGGTCCCCACCTTCTGGGCTGGAATTGCAGAAGCACAAACGGCGAGAGGTTGCATGCAGGCATATACTTTTGCCGCCTGATCCTTCGCACTCTATCCGGAGCAAAATCTGCTGTTTTCGCAAAATTAGTAGTCTTATAGTGCCCTCAAACCGAAGGACGAAATCGGCTGAAACAAAGTCCGGAACTCGTGCTCTCTTCCATTGTTAGGAAGTTTTCCCCGCTTGCTGTAACTTTCGATGGCTTTTGGAGTTATATATCATCGAATTCTATTCCCACTCCATACGATGAGATATTATTTTGCTTTGTTTCTTGGCCTGAACATTTGCTTTGCTATCGGCTGTAAAGAGAAGTCGCCGACGGCTCCAGTACCGCAAGGGGAAGTTGTCGGAGCTATCCAACTTTTTGATTCCGATGGCAAACTTCTCAGTTCTGCCAGCGGCGTAATGGTCTCGGTCAGCGGTTCGGATAAGACAACGCAGACGGATGATTCAGGCAAGTGGGCAATCTCAGGTTTAGAGGAAGGAGAACATACCTTCACGTTCACCAAGTCCGGATTCGGTGCGATGAAGATCATTGATCTCGCCATCGGCACAACGACGATTGCAGACACGATAGAAATGGCCGAGCCGCCTCAGGAAATCATCAATTTTCAGAAATTCTCGATCACCATTTCTCCGGCCGATTCGCTGCCAACGTACAATGCGATCGGTACGTTGCCGAGGCCATTCCTGGATAACCGTGCGATCGTTTTCTGTATAGGAACCGATAGTGCTGCGCTTGCCATGGATCCGGAATCTGCAATGACACAACTTGCTTTCAGTACTCCCGGATCGGGTTACGATGGTTCGTTCATGTGGAGTTCGACCAATTCGCTTTCGCTGCAACGAGATTCCATCGGACACGGGAAGCGATTCTTTGCATGCCTATGCGTCGCAGGAAAAGGTCCCGATGGTGATGACTTCAGTCACTACTATGATCCCTCTCTGCAAAAAGAGGTTTATACTTCCCTTGGCCGGCGCTCACAGATCCTGAACGCCGTCATGCCTTAATCTCCTGCAAACTACGGCTACGGAAGTTTTTCGAATGTGATATTATTGTAGAGGACGTGCCAGGCTGCGACCTCCGTGCTGCCGCCGGTAAGTTCGAGGCTTACAGTATCTTTTGCGCTGAGCGTCAATGTATCGAGTAAGCTGATCTTCGTCCATACTGTATCCTCAGCGATCATCGATGCACTTATATGCATCGGCGCCGGATTACTGGTTAGGATTCGAACCGCTCCCATGCCTTCCTTTTGCGTTACTTTCTCCCACAACGAAAGTTTGTAGATCCCACTGGAAAGTCCGGTGAACTCGTGATGGACAAATTCCGTACGCGGAATCCATCCCGGCGATAGAAGTAGCGACCACTTCGCAGATGATCCCGGAGGAACGTCGGATGTGAATTGAGCCGCCGAATCCATATCGGAAGCTCCATACGACCAGCCGTTAAGAGATCCGTGACCGCTGCTATCGAATGTGAGATTATCAAGCAATGCATTTGATGACGGAGCATTGGTGCTATTCGTGCACGAGGTGGCAAAGAGTGCACTCATCATGATGAGATACAGGACAATATTCTTCATACTGATCCAGAGATAGTGAACATCATATGAGACACAGAAAAAAGGAAAAAGTTGCAGCCGGTTACATAGTCGGATTCATAGATTTTTCTGGAGTTTCCGCAACTTCTTGATTCTATTTGCCTTTGGCATAGCGGTCATAAAAAGCGCATTCTGTCTTTGCTTCATCGCTAAATTTCGTATCGGCGTAATCACTCAGGAGTTTATTGAAATACTGCCGGTAGGATTTTTTCTGGTCGAGATAGAGCAAACTATCGATGGTCGACTCATCTCTCCATTGAACATCGCGAGTCTTTGTTATCTCATTGTGACGGCCTCTCAGATAGTAGTAGAAGCGTTTCTGTTCGCATTTGGCCGCCATGAAAACCGATCGCGCCTTGAACTCCCGATCGGTTGCTCGCGCTGCGGCCTCGTTGAAATAATGCTCTGCTTCCTGTATGAGGAAGTAGTAATTGCTATCTACAGATTCGCCCGATGAACTATACCAATACTCATCTACTAGCTCATCCGGACCTGTCCATCCGCTTTGAATCATCAGCCACGAGTTTCCCCAGGCAGTCATATTGTAAGCGCCGCAGGCAAGTTCGAAACAATCTTCTGCGGAGCCGCCATGCTTTGCTTTTTCCGAAAGCTCAGACATCTTCTTTGCATACGTGAACGGATTATACTTCAGAGTATCGGCCGGCACCTGGGCGTGAGTATCATGAATGCCTGTACTGAACGGATTCGCAGCGAGGTATATCGGGTATGGCTCGTTACTCCATATGCTTGTATCGATATGCGAGAATGCTTCGGTGGCAACATCATACTTATGCTCTATGAGTGCACGAGTTCCTAATAGGCGATAGAGCGGTGCCGTAGAAACCCGTGAGATAATCTGCAGTTTCTTATCGTAGTCGCGAAGATCCTTTCCCTGAAAATAATTGAGTGTCGCCTGAACCGTTGCAGAGGGCGCTTCATTGCCGAGAAGATCAAGATCCGCATATCCCTTTCGTTCGGGATACCTGGGCTCCGATGAAATTACGGGGGAGTAATGCCCTTTTGCAAGAAGCCCGAATAGAAAGGCCTTTGCCTCGGAATATTCTACTAATGAAGACGAGCTGCTCTCGGAAGCAGAGTTACAGGCAAAAATATTTCCTTTAATAATATGTGGCGACTGCCGGCTATATAGCTGCTGGATGTTATGCGCAGCATATTTGAATGCATTGGAATGCTGCATTCCCCAACCATCCGAGAATCGTAAAAGCATCGGAAGAAGCTCTTCTTCTTTTGCCGGAGTCATCTCCTTCGTCAATTCAGAGAAAAGCAAGAATCGTTGCAGAAGCATTTGATCCTGCAACAGTGAATCCTTCGAACCCATCTGCTCCGCTTCTGCCAGTAGTTTATCCGAGCCGGTAAAATCGCCGAGTAAAAAAGCTGTATGAGCTTCGGCTGTCAGCCAAAAATCATGACGGGGGACTTTGTCGCTACCTGCAGCAACGGCAGAAAATTCTCTGAGCTTCTGCAATGTCGAGCTTGAAGATTTTGCTCTGGCAAGCCGCCCCGAATCGATATAATTATATTCCGGATTGTAGGCATACTGTGGACTATAGGAGCGATCGTATTCCGCTTTGTTGAGTTCACGAACGAAGACGAGCCGGATCAGGCTATCCGATGGATCGGCTGCCATCATGCCTGTCAGAATGCCGGTCGATTCCTGCCAGGGCTGAACAGCGCAGAGCGCATAGACTGCAGCTTTTTCCTTGCCGTTCTTACAATAGGTGAGGGCTTGGGGTAGAAACATCACATCATTCAATCGCAGGCTCATATACGCTGCATATCTTCTCGATGCGCAGTTCTGAAATACCTGGCCGAAGTGATAGATCGCCTGCGCCGTATCTCCTTTGATGAGATAGGCGCCGCCTACTCTGCTTTCTGCCCAATAGCTGATCGCTGATCGCGTTTTGCTGTGGCTGAAGTATTCATCATAAAGTTTTATCTCATCATCGAGATTATGAAGTTCAGCATTGATCTTGATCGCCTGGAATGCATAGCGCTCTTTCAGGAATTGGTCTTTCTGCGACCTGGCCATCTTCAGTGCGATCGGCAATTGGAACTCAATCGAATCGTCAGCCTTCGTTGGCTCGTCGCTCCACGACCCGCTCTGGCGCTGCATCGATTCGACATCCCAGGCAAATTCGAGATACTTCATCGCTGCCGGCCGCTTTTGGATTGCCTGTAGGAAAACTTTTGATATTCTATTGTTCGTATCGTTATCCGGGCGGGTCGAAGTATTATTGCTTCTATAGATCGCCTGACCTGCTTCCTGGATGGTGTAGTTCCCGCCGATATAATCCAGCCAAGAGCGCAGATTATCGTCCTCTCTGTAATTAACCGAATCGGTTTGGAAGACATCGAAATCGTCGGCTCCATAGAGAAAGCTCAGCGAAAAATGATACGGGTAGAAACTATCGCTGTTGATGGAGGTCTCAGGCTGGAAGAAACCCATGTACGAATCATCCGGTCCGCCCGCACAGGAAAGGACGAGAACAAAGCTCAGGTAGAAGAGCGGTTTCTTAATGCGGGAAAAGAGATTCGAGTTCGTCATGTGAATACCTTGTAAGTGTTGCCGAATCCAGATGGAACAATGCAAAACTACGCTCTTCATCGGGAAGCAAGGAAGAAATACGCGCGGAGTATTGAGCGATGATCTTCGCATCACACGATTCTGCTCGGATCATATCACCTGATTGCAATCGGGCTCCGAATGCAAATGTATCTCGAAGCACTCTGAATTTATCTCCATCGGCCACGAAAATATTCTTAGCAGTAAGCATGTCGCGGCGTGCACCGTCCAGAATTGCCAGAAACGAGGCGCCGCGATAGGCGATCGCCCAATGAAAGATCGGAAGAGCAACATCGAGCTGCATGGGATAATCTTTAATGTACGGTAAATATTTCTCGGCTTCTTCCGGATCGAAGATCGAGTTCTTCGTCTGGGGCCGCCGCCAATCCGTCATATTATAGAACATTAGCATTCCACGGCTGCATGGCGGAAGGCCGGACTCCGATCTGTACTTCACTTGATGAAGCCGGATCGTGCATGAGGTGATCATCTTTCTCTGCGCAACAAGTTTTCCGATGACTTCAACTAATCGGAAATATTTTGCGCGTGAGTGTTGCGCCCAATCGCAATCGAGTTGGATCTCATGCAGTTGCAATCCCTCGCGGTCGGCAATTCGGAATGTCTTGCTGACGATCTCCGCAGCTAAAGTATCGATCAACTTCTCATCAGTTCCGAGAAGAGCAGCCTGTGTGATGAAGATGACGGGCACATATTCGATATTGCTCCGAAGAGAAGATGAATCGAATCCAATAGTAGCGACGGGGATGGCTCCATGGTCTGATGCAGTGACATCGAAAAATTTCACGTAGATTTTCTTGATATGAAGAGTGCTCAGCGCACTATCTTCGAGGTTGCCAAGCTTATATTCATGCTTCCAATAATAGAACGCGCGAGCTGGCGCCGATGCATGATGCTCCTTCCTGCATCCGGGCAGAAGCGAGAGCGCAAGTAGGAGAAACGCGAACGTGCTTTTTTTCACATCACGGGAAAGAAGATTTGGGAAGGGAAGTTCCACTAGTTCGTCAGGCATACCATTGAGGGCATCCCATAAGAATTTTTCCTTTCCATGTCCATAAATTTATTATATTTGTTATCGTATATATAGGAGCTTTTGCCCATAAATGGTAAAACGCTCAATTCTGGTCGAAAAAGGCACATATTTACGCTATTTCTATAACCTCTATGAAAAAATACACACAGTTCACCCAGGGAGAGATCACGATCTATTGCGGCGAAGAGGCCCGTCATACCGTGGCTGAAAGCCTGAAGCAGGCGCGGGCAATTTCGCATAGTTCGAGGAATGAAAAGATATTGTATATCAATACGGTCTTCTCGACGCGAAGAGTGCTCGGAGCGGCAAGGCAAGTATTCGCTTCGGAGTTAGTCTCGCAAGTAGGATTCGGAGATCGAATCATTTTGAAGACCGTCGTCATCGGCGATCTCTGCAATCAACTTCCGAATATTCAGGAGATGATCGACTCGCACGATATCAAGCATGTCATCATCAACTCATGGGAGTTCGCGAACCGCTCCTATGCTTTCAAGGAGCGTACGCTCTTTGCGCTGGCTGCGCTTCGAGAGTTGGGAATCTCAGTGCTCATCTATTCGCAAGCTCCCTTCACCTCGCCCGGCGAGATCTGCCGCGGAGGGCTCGGCAAGCTTGCCGTCATCGCCGATGACATCATCCAACTCGAAGAGTCGTTTACGATGGATGAAGATCATGATGGTTCAAGCGCTGAAATCCTTCCTCAAAAAAGCGCACACCGACATTCGCTGAACTCCGAAAAGAAAATATTACTTGCCAGTGAAATCAATGAGTTAGACTATGCTCGAAAGGAAATGGAGGTTGCAAGCGGAGGGGAGATGGCGATGAAGGAAGTGGGGGCGATGGAGGAGGAGATGATTACAATGTAACGGAAGTTAGTTCAGAAAAGAGATTTTGGTACCAACGCTTTCATTGTGCTTCGCATCGGTGAGGCAGTTGACATCCAATTGGAGCTTAATATCTGGTTTGTGTAACAATTGAAGACTCTATCGTGTCCATCATAGCAAAGTAGATATACGATGATGCTAGTAAGGAAATACCCATTCATTATGCTCATGCTATTCGTGATTATCGCCAATGGCGATTTGATGGCACAATGGATGAAAACTGACTTCCAGGGACAGGCGGGCAAGTACTCATCGTATTATTTTAGTTCAAAAGATTGCTATATCTCTCCTGGCTTTTATCGATCATCGGACGGGGGCATAACGTGGGATACGGTTATCTATAGCCAGCCGAATTTGTATGCCGGTCCGTTCATCGTGCATGGCGAATACATCTTAGCGCTCATTGCAGATCCGTTGTTAAGCGGTGAAGGAGGCTGGATGCGATCGTCCGATAGAGGAGAAAGTTGGGAAAGGATACATACAAATTTTAGTTTTGGTATCGATATATTCCTGAGTGATTTCGGCCGGATCTATGGCTCATGCGGAGATGGGATTGTCTATTCTTCCGATAACGGTGATTCTTGGACTGCCATACATGACAGCATTTACATGATTTCCTCATTCGTTCGAAATGGGAATATGTTGTATGCATCGAGTTACAATGCAGGAACGGGCTTTCACGATGGAGGAGGAGTTTATCGTTCATCCGATAGCGGGCAGAGTTGGTCCACTTTCGAGAATGCATTGACTGGCATGCTGCATGTCGAGAATCTCGTAAGTGTCGGTAACGATTTGCTTGTCGAATCCGCGCTCGGACTTTCGATCTCTATAGATAGTGCGGTAACATGGAACGAAGTTTTTCCAACAAACGACACAATAGCCGACTCTCCCGTTTCTGTAGAGAGTTCACTTTTTTGTATTGCACACAGCGGACCGAATTTCCTGAAAAATTCTATTCTCTATTCCCAAGATCAGGAAAAGACGTGGAATGATGTGACAGGCAATCTTCAAGGAAAACTGTTTAGCTATCTCGGAGCAGACAAGGATTATTTGTTCGTAATGACGGATAGCGGATTGTGGCGTCGCTCTCTTTCTGAGTTAGGAATAGAATCACAACATTCTGTTACTTCGCTGTTCACCGATCTTCATGTGACGGGAAATCCGTTCGGAGATGAAACAGAACTTCAATTTAGTCTTTCCACGGGTGCGCTTCTCGGACTGGAAATCTACGATTTGCTCGGGCACAGACTATTTTCATCTTCTCGACTATTTGAAGTCGGCGATCATGATTGGTATATTGACGGGAAAGATCTGCCCCACGGAATGCTCTACGCAAGGATTTGGGGCAAACAAGATTCTCGGATTCTAAAGCTTGTGCATTGGTAATACATGAGAGGAAGGGGTAGAGGAGCTAGCGTAGAGTGGAGTATCGCAGGAGGACTACTACATCATTACAAAGGATGCTTCCAAAACTTAATACGAATAGAGGGACGGCGTAGATATGATACAACTATTCGGGTCTATTCTGTATCTTATTTCTCAGGTAATTCTATTACCACCCATATCTTATTTAAATAATCAGAGCGGTATATTTCAGGAGTATGGCTATGAACAAAATGACAGCGAAAAATTTGCGCCGATCGTGCATGTAATCGAATCAGGCGCTTTTCAGATCGAAGAAGTTGACAGCTCTGTTTGGAACAAGGATTCCACCTTATACTCAATCTCATTAAGAGGTGACTCTGTTGAGATCCAGTATCGACAGGAATATGACGGTAAACCCGGACCCGTTTATTCGATCGAAAGATTTTCCAGAATAGGAAAATTGTTGTACCGAGCATCCTATTCGAAGGATAAACTCGAGTGGCTAAGTTATTTTGGTCCTGATGGATCTTGGGTCGAATATAGACATATCTGGCCGCAGAAAAATAATCATTGGTTAGACACGACTATTTTGAGGAAAAGAATACTGTTCGATAGGATGGGACGTGCCCTTGAAATTGATGAATTTACTGGACTCGATCAAATCAGGGAATTTGGGAAAATCGCACGAAAGACAGTCTATAACTATTCGAATGATGGAAGTGAAACCGAAGAACTTCACTATCATTGGAGATTCTCCGACCCCCACAACGAAATAAGAAAAGAGCAGTGGAGAGAATATCCGGACTCTATAGCACTGAAGGAACTGCTGTCTCGTCCGTTAGAGTACCTGCTTTATTCCCGTAAACATGAGAAAATAGATTCGGCTGCAAGATCGATTGAATCGGAAACCTATGATTACTACGACGGCGATTCAAGTATCACGGACTGGACTTATAGTTTCTTTAATCTTGATCGCGCCTGGCATCCCATCAGGGAAATTCACAAGCACAAATCTCCGATAAGTCCGGACACCTTCGAATGGAAAATTAAGTACGTGCGCAATCGGAAAGGCCTCTTGCTGAGAAAAACATTCAGCGACGGAGGCACTTCGGATATGTGGACTTACGATAAGAATGGTAATTGTACATCACACCTTCAACCACATTCAAGGTATCACGACGTCTGGAAATATGATTCGAAAGGGAATCTTGTGGAATTCAATACCGGCTCTTACAAGAATACCTTTAAGATCTCGTACAAATAGGCCATACTCAGGCCAGATCAGTGGATTCCTTTGGTCTTCTCCGTAGAACTGACTTGTTTGTGGATTTGGAAATCACAATCCCCAAATAAATCCGCATTAGCGCGCTCAATTTGCGGATTTTTTTTCTTATCGCAGGGCTTCGGGCTGCAGGGTGCGGCCTGGTTGGATTTCGGGGGGATTTGAGGGGGCAGGTCGGAGGGCATTATTGTGGAATTCTTAAAAAAAACTGACAATTTTCGCCGCGTTCGGAACTCCGCATACCCCTTTGTCGTTATATGCGTCCCGCGACGAAAAGGGAATGGTCTTCTAAGTACTTTTCGGTGATAAGACGGGTCAACCTAACGAGTGTTCATTGACATGAGAGAAGTTTTAAAGTCAGCAGGATGAGTACAAGGTAACTTGCAGTTTGTAAGTTCTCAAAGACTCATCAAGCAGCAAGTTTCCGTGAATTTTTTTGATTCATTTTCTTGCATCAATCTATCCAGATTGATACAGGTATCAAGCACTCAGCTTGATTATAGTTTTTAACTATAATACAACGGAGAGTTTGATCCTGGCTCAGGACGAACGCTGGCGGCGTGCTTAACACATGCAAGTCAAGGACCGTAGCAATACGGGACTGGCGCACGGGTGCGGAACACGTAGGCAATCTGCCCTTGGAGGGAGAACAACCAGCCGAAAGGTTGGCTAAATCTCCGTAAAATCATAGAGTGGCATCACTTATTGATCAAGTTTTTCCAAGGATGAGCCTGCGTCTGATTAGCTAGTTGGCGGGGTAACGGCCCACCAAGACTACGATCAGTAGCTGGTCTGAGAGGATGATCAGCCACATTGGGACTGAGATACGGCCCAGACTCCTACGGGAGGCAGCAGTGAGGAATATTGCTCAATGGACGAAAGTCTGAAGCAGCAACGCCGCGTGAGGGATGAAGGTGCTCTGCATCGTAAACCTCTGTAGTCGGGGAAAAATGGAGGGTTACTACCCGTTTGATGGTACCCGAAAAGTAAGGATCGGCTAACTACGTGCCAGCAGCCGCGGTAATACGTAGGATCCAAGCGTTGTCCGGATTTACTGGGTGTAAAGGGTGCGCAGGCGGACTGGTAAGTTAGAGGTGAAATCCCGTCGCTTAACGACGGACCTGCCTTTGATACTGCCGGTCTTGAATCAGGGAGAGGTTCGTGGAATTCCGAGTGTAGCAGTGAAATGTGTAGATATTCGGAAGAACACCAGCGGCGAAGGCAGCGAACTGGCCCTTGATTGACGCTCAGGCACGAAAGCATGGGGATCAAACAGGAT
>JAUZOQ010000024.1 GCA_030706385.1 Bacteroidota bacterium
AAGGCGATTCGATTATTCCACAACTTTTGAGCACGGAGCAGGAAACTCGTATCTCCTCATCATTTTCCAAGATCGGTACGGAAGTTGAATCGGCCGTCGAATCGCTACGCACCATTATCGCTTCTACCGATCAGACGCTCGATCCGGCCCTGACGACGGTGAAAGGAAAAATGCTGACAGCACTTAAAGATCTCGAAGGAAAATCACTTGCTGCCGAGCGGAAGAAGCAAAGCGGAGCGAGACAGCAATTCGAAAAGGCACTGAATGTCCTGCTTCCCGAAGGCAAACTTCAGGAGCGTGAACTTTCATTATTGTACTTCTTAAACAAGTACGGAATGGATTTTTGGGCCAGATTGAAGCGGCAACTCATGGCAAAACCGCCGGAAACCGATAGTCATCATATCATCGGCGTATCGAATATTCTGAATTCATGATGCCTGGGCGACGGTGAACTTCCCTTTCGCTCTTCTCGTTATATGCAACCCTTGTAAAAGAATGCACCCGTAGCTCAATTGGATAGAGCATCTGACTACGGATCAGAAGGTTTGGGGTTCGAGTCCCTACGGGTGTACAACGGCAAGGTCCTGCCATCGTAAAGTCTGAGCATCTGTCGATCCGGGTTTAGGAACCCTCAAATCCAAGGACATTTACTCTCCGACAACTTTCGAGATTTTAAGATTGTCAAAGAATATTTTGATGCAGCATCATCTATACTCGCGATTTCAAAGGTTCAAGTAATAGACTGAAAATAGAAAACCGCCGGAATTTACCGGCGGCCCTTCTTTTTTTTCAGTGCGAACCAATGTTTCTATTTTCTATGCTTCGATGAATTTATCTCTTCCACTTTACGCCAACACTGCCAAATGAACCTACCGATGCGGCAGTAGAGGTGCCAGGCACGTTCTTATAGAGTGTGCCGGCGTTGACATACATGACGGAGCTATTGTTCGGAGACCAGGTGGGATAACCGGCATTGCTTGCGACACTGTTAGTCGTGGGAGTCGCACCTGTGCTAGGATCGCAGTAGTAAAGATGATAAGAACCCGACGCATATACGCTAAAGGCAAGCTTGTTCATTCCACTCCGCGACCATTCTAGTCCGAAGATCTGGCCGGAGACGTCAATGGTATCGGCCAGAGACCAATCCGAAGTATTATAGATCAGGATAGTTGATGCCGTCGAGCTAGTACGAATGAATGCGAGTTTCGAATCGTCCGGGTTCCAGGTGGGGTCTCCAAGTTTCACGCCACCCGTCGCATCGTATGAATAGATCTTCGATGGTGCAGTCAAGCCTGATTGATCAACCACATAGACCGAATTTGTCGAACCATCCGCAGTGCTATAAGCGATCTTTCCCATCGTCGTCGTCGATGACCAGAATGCGTTATTCATACGGACGGTCTGGTCAGCAAGTCCAACGATCGTTCTCAAATTACTGGCGACCGGCACTCCGCTCGAATTAACGGAGATATCGAAGGCTTTGATCGTATCCGGAACGGTCCCTGTATTTCCATTCTGCGGATAGCCTCGTTGTGTCAGGCAGATCGAGCTTCCCGTTGGGGACCAACCCGGTGCGCCATCGAACGCGACCGCCCCTATCCAGTCCTTGGCAACCTGCACGGACGTGCTATTTGCCAAATTCGAATCTCCAACGAAGATCGCGGAGTATTGTGTAGTTTGCCCGTGAGATTTCGTATATACGTAGCCGCTCCAGACCAATGCTGGATTTGCTGTGGTAGTACCGCTGACAGGTGCCTTGAGCGGCATTGGCTGCGTAATTCCCGAACTCGGATCTTGCTGGCATCCCGCGAATAGTGCAATCGCCAGGATCATCGCTGAAGAAATAGAAAGTACTTTGTGCATTGTAGTTTTTTTAGTGATGAAATATGAATGAACACTGCAAAACTACAGGGAGAACCATGAAAAAACAATTGCCGGAAGTCATGTTCTGCCATGACTTTTATCACGATTATTGCTTCACTATTTTCTTCGTCATAACCGAATGATCAGAAACGATCCTCACATAATATATCCCCGGAGTATAACCGGAAAGATCGATGGTAAACTCAGGGCCCTTTATATTGTGAAGCTCGATCATCGTTTCGCCCAAAACATTCATAATGGAAACATTCGATGCATTCTCCGGAGCGCCTTTTAGCATGATAATTCCCTCTGTTGGATTTGGGGAAATACTAATTTGATCGGAAATACTGCGTGGCGCGGCGTTAACAGAGAGCTGACCGAACTCCGCTATCGGCCGTCTCCAGATTCCGTAATCATTGCCAAGAATGATCTCAGAACCACTCTGTGCTATTCCCCAGGTGGTGTAGTTTGTACTCGGAAGTCCTTGATTCGCATCAATCCAATTTGCTCCGCCATCCTTAGAAAAGAAGAATCCCCCGTCGCCTCTGGCTAAGAGGTTATTTCCGAAGGAGAGAAGCAAGTTCACTCCTTTATGGCCTGGTAATCCGTTATCCGCTTCGCTCCAGGTAGCACCACTATCGGAAGAGACAAACACTCCTCCCGGAATGATACGATCAACCAGAGGGATGGCTGTGGCTGCAGCATAGAGTTTGGTACCGATTGTTACGATACTAATTACATCATGGACTTCAAAAGATCCGAAGTTCGCACGCATCCAAGTCGTGCCGGTGTCCGCTGAAATAAAAACTCCGCCATCGCCTGCTGAACCTCCTCTTTCAGTTTGAGAAAAGAGAATGCCTCCGATCTTCGCAAAGTAACTTACGCCGTTTCCCTCAATCCCTGAACTTGCCGGCTGCCAAGTCTCTCCATTATCCAAGGAGCGATAAACACATCGTTGTTCGTTCTGCCAGTAATGGGTCCATGTACCAACAAAGAGAACGTTGCCCAACTCTCCAAGTCCCCAGACATTTGGGGAAGGTTCACCCTGATTGACACTTTCCCAATTCATTCCGTCGTCACTTGAACGATAAATACCGTTTCCGGCATCTGCCAGAAAGAGATCTGAGTTGTGAACCAAGAGAGCATTATTAAAGCTGTTTAATCCTCCATCATCCGTCAAGGATATCCAATTCCTTCCGTTATCCGATGACTTATAGAGTTTATCTATCGAAGCTGCATAGAGATTACTACCTTTGACAGCAAATGCATGTCCGGGAATTCCCGTTAGCCCTGTATTGAAGTCCGCCCATAATGAGCCGCTGTTTTTTGAAATGGAGACGCCTCGTATTGTTCCGGCAATGAGGGTTGTGCCATCGACATTGACGGCAGAGATTGCAAGCGTAGGCAATCCATCATTGACCGATACCCAGCTTTTACCATTATCCGATGACATCTGAACTCCGTTTGCATCGGTTGCTGCGAAGAGGTTCTTTCCCGAGATTGCAATATCCCATACTGTGGCATTATTCATTGCGCCGGAGTTAATTGAAGTCCAGGTTGCGGCGTTATCGTTTGAGATATATACGCCTCCTCCGGTCGCCGCATATAATGTCGTACCGGAAGCAATCAACTTGTTCGCATAGGGCGAGCCGGTAGTTTGCCAATGCGTGCCAGAATCATCAGAGCGATAAATATCATCCTTTGCGCCTGCGAAAAGAGTAGTACCGATCACCGCCAGTGCAACACAATTCGTATCGAACAAACCGTTATCGGTACCGATATTTTCCCAATTCACTGCATCAGTCGATACAAATAATCCAGAAGATGTACCGGCAAACATATTATTTCCATCAATCAAGAAAGTTTGCACATTCCTTGGCTGCAACGTTGTCTTCCAACTCGCTCCATTATCGGTCGAAATACCGAGTCCTCCGCTAGTCGCAGCATATAGTGTCGATCCGTTGATTGTCAGCGTATTGATAGTGTTACCCGGAAGTCCATCGCCCACAGGTTCCCAGCTGACTCCCTCATTCGTAGTGAGAAATGCCCCGGCTCCGTATGTGCCTGCAAAAAGATTCGCCCCACTTTTTGCGAAGCACCACACATTTGCACCAAACGGACCGTTTGTTTTGACCCACTGTGCATGAGTGGCGGCAGTAACAAGTGTCACCAAGCATGCTGCACAGCATAGGCGAACGAAGAGTCGCATGGCATTATTTTTCATTTGATAATTTTAGATTAATCTGATTGATATCCCCAGGCCCAAAATACTACACGTGGCATCCGGAAAACAAGCAAGGGAGTCAGTTTATTCGATGATAGTAGTCATAAAATATCATTACTTTAATCATAATCTTACTTCGTTAGCCGTCACATTGAACAAAAGGATGTATCTTTGGACTCTGTATTATCGAATGGTGAAAATATTATATTTGAAAAAGACTCTCTTTGCTCTTGTAATCTGCTCAATAAGTGCTGCAGCTTCCTATTCTCAGATTGCCGAGCAAAGTAATGTATTGCGTGCACGGCACCTCAGCATTCGCGATGGTCTTTCTTCCAATCTTTTATATTGCCTTTTTCAGGATTCGAAAGGGTTTATATGGATAGGGACCGGAGCCGGCTTAGATAAATATGACGGTCATACATTCAGAAAATATTTGCAGCACACAGAAGATTCAATCGGAAATGCGATCGAATGGCAATCCTATAATTGGACGACTTCTATTACCGAAGATAACTCGGGTACGATCTGGGCAACACGAGGATTGCTTGTCTCTATCGACCGGAAAACCGGGAAGGAGACCTGGTACCGCCATGATAAAAATAACTCCGGTTCAATTGGGGATAAATTTGCAGGCACAGCATTTGTCGATTCCAAAGGGCGTTTATGGGTAGGTCTTGAGACGGGACAACTTGACCTCTTCGAACCAAAAACAAAAACCTTTCGACATTTTGATTATCTTACACGACGCACTGGGTCACTCCGGGAAACCGAAGGAATAAAGCAAATAAGCGAACGAGACGACGGGCGGCTCATTCTTAGCTCCGGCGGGTTCTCGGCTGTTACAATATTCGATCCGAACGACGGTTCGTTTACCGATCCGATATTCGACCGCATTGATGCCGGAAGCGGTTTTTTTTCCGAAGTAGCAATCGATAGGTTGAATCGGAAATCAATTTCCGTATATAGTGACACGATCAATAAATCGATAGTTCTTTTCCAAGGAACTCCGTTTCATCTGTCGTCACAAAAAATAACCATTCCGAGAGATCGGTTCTCTTTGCTAAACCTGCACGCCGATAAGACACTACTGTACCGTGGTGAAGAAAAATACTGGTTTACATCCGAATCAAGCGGTTTGCTGGAATTAGATTACAAGAACGGAAACATATCTGTAGTCAGCGTCCTTGACGAGCAGAAATCACCGGTAAGCATTCTCGATGTCTTCAGATCACGGGATGGAAAAATATGGATGCGCTCGACAAAGGGACTATACGTTGCCAATGATAGAGACAATGCATTCTATACGATCATGCTCCATACTATCGGCAAGGATCAACTTACTATTCCTATCCGCACACTTTTTATTGACAAAGCGCAAACCTTATGGGCTGGCACTGGGCAGGGTACCATATTCCGTTATGATTCTGCACATGCGCAGTTTCGTGAGGCGATCACATTCCCTTCACACTCTTTGTATCCACGGCCTTCGAAGATCAATGGCATTGTGCAGGACAAGAATTCGCGGTTATGGATAACAGTGCGAGGCGGTTCGCTCTATAGCATCGACTCACCATTCACAAGGGCGATCCGCAGAGCAGAAAAGCCTTTAAGCATCCCTGAGGAAACTAATAGAAGCTCATGGAATGCGATGGTTGATACGGATGGCATTGTATGGACGGGATATATGCAGTTCGGAAGAAAAACGCCGGAAGGCTTCGGCTTAATGCGTGTCGATCCGAATAGCCTGCGTGTCGATCGCTTTTCCTATTTGCCGGATAGCTCGATATTAGGGTTAGTCTCTGTCTATGAACGGGATAGGAATACATTATGGGTCGGAGCAGGAGTTGGATTATGCATTTTTGATAAACGAACGGAGAGATTCTCCAAAATATATTCTCATGATCCGAAAGACAATCATAGTATAAGTAAGGGTGCTGTTTGGCTTTTGTTTCGAGATCACAGGAACAGATTGTGGATTCCTACAGAATCCGGACTCGATCTTCTTAACGAAAAAGAAGGAGTATTTACGCATTTTGCAATCGGAAATGGCCAGCCGCAAAATGCTATCTCCGCCATTGTAGAAGACAGGCTCGGCAAATTATGGCTTGCAACAGAGAATGGCATAGTATGTTTCGATCCCGAGACGAGCACTTCGATCACCTATACTTCAGAAGATGGACTTCCAGATGATCCGTTGCGTTTCACAACTGCCGTCACATCTCAAGCGGGTGAATTCTTCTTCGGCGGTGCAGATGGCGTCACATGTTTTTTCCCGGCACAAATCCAAAAGTCAGATGTAACAACTCCCCTGCTCCTGACAAATTTCAAAGTCTCAGATAGCGTGTGGTATGATGAACTTGCGAATAGCGATACGATCAGCTTGACCTATAAAGAGAATTATTTTTCAGTCGATATATCGTTTCTTACTTTCGGCAATACTTCACAACAACAGTACGAGTATATGCTCGAAGGATATGATAAACAATGGATAAAAGCCGGAGATAGACGAACCATATCATATAATAACGTCCCTCCCGGGAATTACCGGATGAAGGTTCGCGCCTCTACTAGAGGAGAAAAAGTATTTCAGAATGAAGTTTCCGCCTTTATATATATTACTCCTCCCTTTTGGGATAGATGGTGGTTCAGAAGCTTTGGCCTGCTCTTGCTTATCAGTCTGTTATTTTATTTCTTTAATGCGCGGAGAAACAAGCAGTTGTTACTGCAAAATCGACTTGACGATGCACGCGAAAGCGAGCGCGTTAACCTTGCGGGTGAATTGCATGACGGCCCGCTTCAGGATCTCTACGGCGCACGCTTTCTGCTCGAGCCCCTGCTCGCAAAGGATGAACACGATGCATCAGCGATTAAACTTGACGAGGTGCTCGCTAAAGTTCGGCGTGATCTCCGGGCAATGACGGGAGAGCTTCAGATCCCGCATTTCGATTCTGGATTTGCTGAAGAGTTGCGCGTGTTTTGTACGTCATTTGCAGAACGGCATCCGACTATCGAAGTCATTGAACATATAGCGGAAGAAGCGAAGCCGCTTCCTCTTGTCATACAACAAAACCTTTTCCGCTTATTCAGGACGGCAATGGCGAACGTCGCCAAACATGCAAATGCTTCCCGCGTTGAAATACTTTTTGCCACCAGAGAGGGTACGATTACGTTAAAGATCATTGATAACGGCACAGGATTTATGGTGCCGAACGATCTTGGCTCCTTAGTGCAAAATAAGCATTACGGATTATTCTTGATGCATTCCTATGCCCAGACCATAAAAGCGAAGTATTCAGTACATTCAAGACCGGGATTCGGCACGGAAGTGGGAGTTTTTATCTAAGACAATTATGAATGCGATTCGCGTTCTCATAGCAGACGATCACGAAATGGTTCGCAAAGGTATCCGGTCATGGCTTGAAGCGGAACCGGATATCGAAGTGGTCGATGATATCGAGCGCGCAAAAGATGTTTTTATCAAGGTCAATCATCATAAGCCGGATGTGCTTATGATCGACCTTCATTTCCCCGATCGGCACGGACTCGATGTGATCCGCGAACTTCGCGCAGCCGGGAATACGACTCCAATTCTTGTCATGACCGGTTATGAAAAGCAGCGTGCCAAAGCTGTGCTCGAAGCAGGAGCAAATGGTTTTATCAGCAAAGAAGAATCGAAAGAACGCGTGATCGAAGCCGTACGGTGGGCTTCCAGACGCGAAAACGGTTTATGGATCAGCCCGGTTGCGGCGAAAGAAGTTGTCGAATCCGATAAGGCTATTGCTCAAGCCGATCTCACAAAAACCGAGATCAAGATCCTCTCGCTCATCGAGCGTTCGAATTCCGAAATTGCTGAAAAACTCTATCTTTCCGAAGGCACGATTAAGAATCATATCTCGAATATCTATAGTAAGCTTGGAGTAAAAAGCCGCCAGGATGCGGCCACTTGGTCGCACAAGCATGGGCTTTCCGAACCCCGTTAGACCGATCTCTCTAACTAATTACAATCTGTAACGAAAATCACTGCTTTCTTTGAGGCGGACAGGCGAGACTGCTGGACATATCCATTCGAAGTTTTCATCTCTAGCTGAACCCTTTCAGCGAGATGATGAGAAATCTAACCTTGTTTCAGAAAGTTTGGGGTGCGAATCCTTTGCGTTCATCGCTGCTTCGAACCGAGCATCCGACTTCTTGCGGTCCGCTTCGATGGACTTAGAATAATCTTGATCGGGCTGATTGCATTTTAGCCCATTCCCAGCATTTCTTTTGCTTCCTCTGATAGTCGTTCGGGAGTCCATTGAGGCTCCCATACGAGATCGACTACGGTTTTCTTTTGCGGGAAGTACAACTCGATCGCTCGTTCGACTGCCTCAATAATACTGCCATGCATGGGGCAGCCGGGTGTCGTCATGGTCATCTTAATATAGATGTCGTTCTCAGTCACCCGAAGTTCGTAGACGAGCCCGAGATCCACAACATTAATCCCTAACTCGGGGTCGAGGATCCCGCGCAGCGTCTGGAGAACGAGTCCCTGCTCGATCGAAAATTGGTTACCGCCCACCGTTCCCGGCAGATCCAAATCTGCATAGCTACCGGAATTCTCCGGCGAATCCGGAGCCAATGCTTTTTCATCAAGATCAAAAATATTCATCGTCTGTAAATCCCTATAATCGTGAATCCAAATAAGATCGAAGATCCGGCAAGCAGCAGAGATCCGATACCGAAGAGCATTTGCGGTTGGATGATAAGCCCGGTACCTGCTATTATGACTCCAATGCAAAAGAGCACAAGTTCTGCTTTTGCCAGCCGGTCATTTACCATTTCTTTCATCGTCGGAACAACGGCAATTCCGGCACGCGGAGCGTATTTGTTCAGCCACACCAGGAATGGGATGATCTTATACAACTCACCGAGAATCAGTGATGATGCGAATCCGAAAATAACGACGAATCCGTATGCAAGTGCAATTCTCAAATACGATTCGCTTCCGGAGGGTATCGAAACGAGTATACATCCTAGAATGACGGCAATACCCAGAAACACGAATGATACAATTGCATGCTTCATCGCCACGTCAAGGGCTTTGCGAAGCCGCCCTCTCAAAACCAGAACGATCTGTATAACATAGGCCAGAAGCCCAATGGCGATCAGCCCTGCATAGACTCCGAGCAATATATCCGGTCCGCCAAGACTCTCTTCCACCATCGTTCCGAGCAAACCGACGTTCACGAACCAGAATGCGATCCACATCGGTCGCAAGCTGTATTTATGCGAAAT
Organism: Bacteroidota bacterium; assembly: GCA_030706385.1. Classification (GTDB taxonomy): domain Bacteria; phylum Bacteroidota; class Ignavibacteria; order Palsa-1295; family Palsa-1295; genus PALSA-1296. The sequence continues at coordinate 9,362 of JAUZOQ010000024.1, forward strand.
AGCGAACATTGGCAGAAGTTTCATCGCAACGCCCATAATGATCATCGAGACCCATCCTGCCAATCCGAAATGCGCATGGATCTTCAGAAAATCAATATGTGACCGGCTGATGAACGGATGACCAAAATTGATGGCAAGAGTTAACCCTAAGGTGATAGTGATGAAAAAATAGAGAAGACCTGCCAACAGAAAATATCCTGTCAAGTCCCATTTCTCAACTGTGAACATGGTTCGCAGCATATTCCACAAGAAGAGATATCCCGCCAAAGCAACCAGAGCTCCTGAAATATCAAGAAGCAATCCGACCTGGAACATCCACATTCCGGATGAGAGTCCTGTAAGACCGGCCAGATAGATCCAAAATTGCCATTCCCCAAGTCGTCCGCTCCAGAGCGGCACTTCCAGCACTACCGGAACAAGCTGGAACATCGCGCCGAAGATGGTCATTGTGATCCAGGCAAGCGTGGCGATGTGCGTAAGGGCAAGGATATGCGGCTGAAAGAAATGCCCGTGAATTTCATTCCAACCCAAGGATAGACAAACACAAAGAACCACATAGGCAAGAGTCGCCGAGACAAAATATTTGGAAACCATCCGAAATGGCGGCGCCATTTTTGTTGAAAGCAGATCCATCAGTCGTCTTTCTTAATTCGGATAACAATCCGGTAACTATTCTCTGCAAGCTCTGTCGTTATCCACTCATACCCCCGTTCAGTCAAGTGCGGATACAGCATTTTAGGCTCACGATGATGATGTACCAACAGAGATGTTCCTTCGTCCAATGTCGGAAGCGTAGCAAGAATTCTCATCATTGGTTCCGGTGGCTCCAATCCGGATACATCCAGTTCAAAGATCTTCTCCTCCATCGTGGAATCGTGCCTGTTCGGAATTGAACTGACTTTTTCTTCAACTCCTTCAACACGACCGGTGCGATAGAAAAAGATATGCCAATCACCGCCGATCTCTTCGGTCCAATGTTCGAAACCACGATGAGAGAGAACATCATAAAGCGGAACCGGCTCAAAGATATTTACCAGATGCATCACTTGCCCATCCGCAAGTTGTTTCACCGCCAACATGATCTTCTTGAATGGGTCGGTGTTCCGGTTTATATCTTCCCTTACATCCACTAGAACGATCTGCTCAGGCCTCAGAAGAGAAAGAAATTCAGGCCTCTCGTGCCGGGACAAGGCAGGATCGTTCTCGATTTCCGCGGGCTCAGAAGCGAGAGATTCACTGACCGATCCGCAAGCGGTGTTTAGTGCGGCAACGAGCGCTGCCGGAGTAATATTCGCGATCTTTGCGGCCTGAGCAACACTGACGCGCGGCGTGAGCATCTTGCGAAGCAACGGATTTTTGAGCTTTCCAAAAGCAGGACTTGCTTGAAGAAATACTTCTATGGTCTCGGGATATTGAGCCAACACTTGAGAAACCTTCATTTCGCTTGTGATCATTATTTCGTTTCCAAATAGCTGATTATCCTGAGAATCTCGTCATCGGACAGATGAAATTCCGGCATGATAGTGTTTGGTTTGATACTTTTGGGGGATTTGATCCAGGCAAAAAGCTCCTGGCGTGTTTTTCTATCCTTCACGGCGTTGAGTTTAGGACCGATCTCTCCGCCGAAATCATCGATCCGGTGGCAAAGAAAACATCCATATCGCTGCATGATCTTGAGTCCCTCCTCGCTTGTACCCGAAGATTCCTGGAAATTCTCCCAAGGATTGATACCCCTTCCTTCCGTGCTGCGAACAAACATATTCACAGTAACAAGCAGAAAAACGACAAGACAGAAACCTACTCCGAACTTGAAGAATACTTTTCCGCTTGTTTGCTTAGGTTGTGTCATCCGATTAGAGATTACATTCGATCAACTTTTCCAAACAAGGTAACGGAAAGAGCAGCAAACGAATGAATACAGGGAGGGGACCACCAGCGGCAGTTGCCGCGTTCGAGGCGTGACGAACTGCCAAAGGTGTCCCTGTTTTTCATTTTATTTATGCGATCCTCTTGATCCCCACTCTCCAGACAACAGGTCCGGATTCGATGTCCTCCCACTCGAATTTCCCCATACGTTCAAAACCGAATTGGTAGTAAAGCGGCTTGGGGTTATGGTCGTTGATGAGAAGAAATGACTCGCCTATTTCTAATCCGTCGAAGACACGGAAAATAGTCGGATGCTTCTCGGGCGGTGGAATCGGGCGAATATCTAGCTCTGTACTGTATATCGTTTCTGTCATGATGTTTTTTTATTGAAAACAAAAATTATGTAGCCCGGATGAGATGAATCAGCATCTCAAAATTGTGGTTGAACGGGTTGGACGGATTAAATGCCGCGGCACCATCAAGGGTGATAAACATTCCGGGTTCAAGAAGCAACGTCGAGCCATCGGGCAGAGGCAAATTCGCTTTGCCGCGCAAGGGCTGCAACGTGACCTCATAACCCGGATGAGAGTGTGGTGGTACCGATAAGCCTGGCGATAGGCAGAGCAACAGCACTTTTGTTCGATCACTGCTGAAGATCGGTACATGAACGAATTTGTCCGGGTCGAACCGCGCTACTTCGTTGAGTCGTTGAATTTCCATATCGTGTTCCCTTTCCTGATGTACAGTACAAAAATACAGGTTCCAATCATATTGAAACATGACCTAAGTCAACAAAACGCGGATTCTAGGGATGAATCCGGTATTCAGCGAGGGCACGGAGAGCTTTATAGTCGGAAATCGTGATCGTGCGGCCCCTGGTTTTGATGATTCCTTCTACTTCTAATTTTTTCAGAGTACGATAGAGCGTTTCGCTTATCGTACCTAGCTGAGAGGCGAGAACAGATTTTTGCGAGTCCAGATGAACGAAAGGCTCCGCCAAGGTTCCTCGCTTCGCTTCTTCGACGAGATCCACCAGATGACGTGCAAGCCGGCAGCTAACATCGTGCAGTGTCAGGTTCTCTAATTGCTGGGAAAGGGTTCGAATTTTCTTTGCAAAACCACCCAGCATCTTACGCATCAGTGAAGGTGAATTGCCGAGAAAGCCGAGAAATTCTTTCTTTGGTACGAAAAGAAGGACTGTAGTCTCCATCGCGACAGCATGTGCCGGATAATTCCCTTTCTCAAACATCGGAACATCGGCAACCAGGGCATATGGTTGCAGTAGATGCATGATAAACTCTTTTCCGTCCTGGTTAACCTTATAGACCTTCACACTGCCCTTGAGAACAACGTAAAATCCCGCATAGGGATCGCCTTCGAAAAAGACGTGTGCATTCTTCTTGAACCGCTTTACCGAGGAGAATGCAAGAACTCCCTTAAGTTCATCTGCGGATAATTCCGAAAATAACGGAATTGTACGATAGGTGGCGAGATCAATTACCGTAGCATCTTTCGTCATATTCGCTAAGGTTGGCTTCGTCCTTCCGAGTAGGTGAATAAATGATTGTGAGTATCAAGATCAAAAATCTTCGGTAGTACAACTTTATGGCACGTCTCACAGCCTCTCTCGGAATGAAGGGTGAATTCCTCTGCAAATTCCCGGATGATGCTTAGAATGATCTGCTGATGCTCTACAGGAAGAAAGCACCGATTGCCCTGAGGAGCAAGCACGGCTCCTTGTCGGATACCCTCGATCGTTTCTGGTCCCCCCTCGCCGTTAATGAGCTTCCGAAGATTGATTGTGGATATGTCAGTACCCCTTTTACAGGCACTGCATTGGTTACACGATTCCATCCAGAGAAAATTTGAAAACGTATACGCCGCTTGTACCATACATGTCGTATCGTCAAAAACAACGAAGCCTCCCGATCCTAATCCTGAACCGATCGCCCGCACGGTATCGAATCCCAGTTGCACATCCAATGAGTACGGTAGAATGACTGCATTTGAAACACCGGAAAAAATTGCTTTTATTTTCTTTTTAGGAAAGAGCCCACCCCCGCAATCGAAAATGAGTTCGCGTAATGTCGACCCCATGGGCAATTCGTATACTCCAGGCTTACGTACATTTCCAGAGAGAGTGAAGATCATTGTGCCAGGAGAATCGGTGGTACCAATTCGGCGAAACCATTCCGTTCCCCTGGTGATAATGTTCGGAATATTCGAAAGAGTCTCGACATTATTGACAACTGCCGGATTCAATTCCCATGGGTTCGTCACGAACAGTCCTTTCACATATGGCGGGTACTCAGCTTCACGAGGCATTGCCAAACCTCCTTCTATCACTTCAAGCATTGCCTTTTCCTCGCCAAGTAGATAATCTTCCGGTCCACGTGTGATCACAATCGATATTTCTCCGAGCAAGTGATGTTCTGCCATTGCGTCCAAGGCAAGACTGAGAGCCGTGTATTCCTTTTCGAAGCTGGTCTTCATTACAATGTAAGCATTCTGAGCGCCAACTGCATATGCTCCGATGGCGATCCCCTCAAGCAACTGATAGGGATTCATACGGATGAGCATCCTATCTTTGAACGTCCCTGGTTCTCCTTCCGCAGCGTTGCACACAAAATACTTAACAGAGCAAGGATCATGTGCTACCGTTGCCCATTTCAATCCTGTTGGGAATCCGGCGCCTCCTCGGCCACGAAGACCGGATCGCGTTATTTCGGAAATGATTTGCTCTCGGGACATCGTAAGAGCTTTTATTATAGCCTTTCCTCCTCCGGCATTCAGATAGCTTTCAATATTCTCAACTGGATTTTCTGGCAAGATTTTATGGTCGGGCAATAGCATGTAAGCGTTTAGGCAATAAAACAAAACGAATGCTGGCCCTGTAATGTGCCACGGTCAGTGTGACTTCTGCTTCCGAAGGATGAAAAATTCGAACAGAGTGGGGATGTCAGATCGTGCGAGATAATTCTTTTGCCAGCAAACCATCCCTCTTCTTAATGATGGGTACGTTCGTTTAGTTTAATATTCATATAGGGTCCAATCATCATTCGAAATTGAGTCATGATACTGTTATTTAGGTCGCAATCGTTCTTGGACCTGCTGCTTCGGGCCGCAATTTCCGACGGAATCGAAAAGGTCATCATTCGCAATGATCGTTAGCATAATTGACTAGTGCTCCTATCACTCTTGCAGCCGCTTTCCTCCCTCAAAACAGAAATTTGGTATTCTACCGAAAGTGTATTATATTTGCACATATTTGCTTTTCCCCACACGAATCGCATCACCTTTGATTTTCCCCTAAGATCATCAATTTGTTTGAGTTGAGAGGAGTCAAATTTGCCCTTCTTTTGCCTAGTAGTTAGTGGCAAAACGCGAGTTTTCGTTGGTAGTTTGGTATTTAATTTATCCGCTTACACATTATGAAACATCTCAATATGTATGTGCTGGGGTTAATGCTATTTGCCTCAGCCAATATCCATGCGCAGGGGCGACTTCTGGGAGCTCGGCGTCTCGTACTCGATAATAATGATCTCATCACGGCCAATAATGTATACTTCGTCGATAAGACGGGATCGCTTGGCATCGATAACACGGGTACGATCACCGGTACCTTCCCAAGTACCTGCGCACTGCTCGATCTCTCATCGATTACCAAAGGTTTTCTGCCTCCGCGTATGACGACGGCTCAGGAACTTGCACTTTGCGGCGGCAGTCCGCCCGAAGGTCTGATTGTCTATAACCTCACCACTCACACACTTGATGTTGCAGGTAGCGGAGGATTTATCAGCGGCTCGTTCTGGAATCAGCAAGGTAATCTCGGCACGAATTCTGTGACCGATTTTGTCGGCACAAAGGATGCGCAGGATCTTGTATTGCGTACGAATAATACAGAAGTCGTTCGGATGAGAGTTGATGGCGGCATTCAGGTACCCCATACGACTGCACCGAATATCGGAGTCTATATGAAAGGGACGAATCCATTCCTTCATGATTTCGGAACAGACAACGTCTTTCTCGGTGCAAATGCTGGAAATTTCACCCTGACGGGTATTGATAATACTCTGCTGGGAAATGGAAGCGGGCCGCTCATTACAACCGGTTTTCAGAATACTTTCATCGGATCACTGACTGGAATAAGCAATACGACAGGTTCGAACAACTCCTTTCTGGGATTTCATGCCGGCAAGTTGACGACGACCGGTATTCAAAATACCTTTATCGGCGCGGGAGCAGGAGAATTAAATACAACAGCAAACGGAAACACGATGCTTGGCTTCCAGGTCGGATTTAATACTTCGACAGGAGCGAACAATACCTATCTTGGCACACAGGCCGGATTCACAAGTACGGCAGGAGCATCGAATACGATGGTCGGATTCCAGGCAGGCGCGTTGAATACCGTCAATAATAATGTCTTCGTTGGTACATTCACCGGATTTTCTACATCGACCGGTGGCCAGAACACAGCGATCGGAACGCAATCGATGCAAAATAATACTACTGGTACTCTTAACGACGGCTTAGGATATGGAGCCCTATTCGCTAATCAGACAGGAAGCGAGAACTCCGCATTTGGTGCATTCACGATGGAATCGAATACGACCGGTTCACAAAATGCTTCCTTCGGAAATTCGTCATTGAGGCTCAACACGACCGGCTTTTGGAACACGGCAACCGGCTATGTGGCGATGGAAAATAATACGACAGGCGCGGAAAATGTGGCCGTCGGTACATCGGCATTGCGCTCAAACGTCATCGGCAATCAGAATACTGCTGTTGGTATGAATGCGCTCTTCTCAAATACATCAAGCGTCAATACTGCCATAGGAGCTTTCGCACTGACGGCGAATACGACAGGCAGCGAGAATACAGCAACGGGATTCCAGGCGCTGGCTGCGAATACAACAGGACTATTGAACTGCGCCTTTGGCAGCGGAGCGCTCGCTGCAAATACTACAGGCAATGAGAACGATGCCTTCGGACGCGTCTCGATGACCACCAATACTACCGGTTTCCAAAACTCAGCGTACGGTAATGCATCGATGCGGTTGAACACGACAGGATTCTGGAATACGGCGCTCGGCTTCGCCGCAATGGAAAATAATACGACCGGTGTTCAGAATACTGCAGTCGGTACTTCGGCACTTCGCAATGATGTTCTCGGAAATAACAATACTGCAATCGGCATGAACGCGCTCATCAATACGACCGGTTCGGATCAATCTGCCGTTGGTGCGTTTGCTCTTGCGGCCAATACGACGGGCCAATTCAACGATGCATTTGGTATTGCCTCACTGAATTCGAACACTACGGGCAGCTTCAATACAGCGCTCGGACGTGCGGCACTGCAATTCGGAACAACTCCCTCTGGCAACGTCGCCATCGGCGTTGCAACACTTCTCAATAGCATCGGAACAGGAAACGTCGGAGTTGGCGTCAATTCGTTGTTGGGCACAACAACAGGATCGTTCAATACGGCAGTTGGCTATATTTCCGGCCCGGCAAATGTCGTTGGAATTCAAAATACCTTCCTCGGAGCATTAACCGGATCGAATTCGACAGCAGATAATAATACTTTCGTCGGCTATCATGCCGGCAATCTCACGACAACCGGTGCTCAGAACACCTTTGTCGGAGCGGGTGCTGGCGAACGGAATACGACTGCGGGCGGAGGTACAGCCGTAGGTTTCCAATCGGCTTTCAATAACTCAACCGGAGGATTCAATACGACACTCGGCTTTCAGGCCGCTTTTTCGAACATTACTGGCGGTGAAAACACGATGATCGGTTTTCAGGCCGGTGCGCTGAATACCGGATCGGAGAATACCGGCATCGGCGCTTTCGCTCTCTTTAGCAATACTACCGGTATCCTAAACGTAGCCGTCGGAAGCGGTGCCCTGCAATCGAATACGACCGGAAATGAGAACAACGCTTTCGGCCGCGTCTCCATGATCTCGAACACGACGGGATTCCAGAACTCTGCATTCGGAAACGCTTCTATGCGTTTGAACACAACGGGAATATGGAACACTGCGCTCGGCTTTGCCTCGACTGAGCACAATACAACCGGGCAGCAAAACACTGCCGTCGGAACTTCATCGCTCCGACTCAATGTGACGGGATCTTTCAATACCGCCCTCGGTATCAACGCATTGTTCAATAGTCAAGGGGATGATAATACGGCAGTCGGTGCATTCAGCATGCAGGGTAATACTACAGGCCTGCAGAATGTCGTCGTCGGAAGATCGGCTCTCTTTACAAGTACGGATGGATCTGCAAACACGGTGATGGGATTTGAATCGATGTTGAATTACGATCATTCGAGCAACAACACAGCGATTGGATATCAGACGCTTCATTCGAATGGTACAGGAAATTCCAATACTGCAGTCGGATTCCAGGCAGGATTTTCGAATACAGATGGATTCTGGAACACCGCTATCGGAACGCAATCCATGCTCCTTAATGACGTTGGCGCATTTAATACAGCCCTTGGTAGTTTTTCATTGCTCAACAATACCTCCGGCGGTTCGAATGTTGCTATCGGACTCGATGCAGCCCGCCATAATACGACCGGTGGAGGAAATACAGCCGTCGGAATCATTGCCTTGCGTGAAAATACTTTGGGAAGCAGTAATACGGCTGTTGGCGGTAATGCGCTGCATGATAATCAGTCCGACAATAACACTGCCATCGGCGCAAGTGCAGGAAGTACGAATAACACCGGCAATCTGAATACTTTCGTCGGTGTGAATACGCAACCAGCCGTTACCAATCTCGTTAACGCATCGGCGATCGGAGCGAATGCGCAGGTCGCTGCGAATAATAGTTTAGTGCTTGGTTCGATCGCTGGCGTTAACACTGCAGTAGCAAATACGAATGTCGGGATCGGAACAACAACGCCGGCTCGTGCACTACACGTGAAAAGTGCGGCGTTGACGACTGTTCGCATCGAAGGCTTGCCGACTTTTGCTAACGATGCTGCGGCAGGTGTTGGCGGGCTAGTCTCGGGCGATCTCTATGTTACCAACGTCGGAGGTGATCTTGTGCTAAAAGTAAAGATCTGAGATCTTCCTGCCGTAAGAACTTCGTTCAATTGAAACCCCGCCGATCAGGCGGGGTTTCCCTTTCTCATAAATAGCAGAAGACTCTAATTCGGATCATAATCGATGAGTATTTGGAAAATGCCATCGATCTCAAACGCTATCGATTCGTTACTCTTCCAGCTTCCGTAGCTCCAGGATCCAATCGGCAAAATCACGAAAGGCACCGTTGCCGCCGCGGGCTCCGGATACATAGTGGACTTCCTGCATGATCACTGCCATGGCATCTCCCGGGCTGGCCGTCAGACCGGCTTTACCGATTGACCGGATAATCTCGAGATCGTTGACATCGTCACCAATATAGGCAAGATTTTCTACGGCAAGTCCCGTGCGTTGGAGAATGGTCTCCAGGAATTCGGCTTTATCAATTACACCGGGAAAATAATAGGGTAACTTCAATTTTTCAGAGCGTGCTTTGACAACAGCAGAATTTTCTCTGGTCAGAAATGCTGTTTCGATTCCGGCGGCCTGGAGGAGCTCCATTCCCATTCCATCACGGATCGAAAATCGTTTAAGCACTTCCCCGTCGGCTCCGTAATAGACTCCTGTATCTGTCAGAACACCATCGACGTCAGTCAGGACGAGCTTGATATTGAACGCACGATCGGCAAGTTCTTCAGAATCGAGCTCGCTATTTTCCTGATCTTCTTCGTAATCCATAGTTGTAATGATTAGTGGAGCATTGAGTACGTAAATTTTTTTGTTCTTGTTCCGCAACCCACAGAAGAAGATTTTGGCTGCATTTGAGAGAAGTTTTGTAAATTTGTATTATTGGGTGCTCTTGTACTCCCAACCGGATTTCTTGTTTTACTAATACCACTTATCTTGATCATGAAAAGCATCATCGTCCTATTCCTTGTTATCGCTTTTGGTTCAACATCACCTGCACAAAATTTCTGGCAGCAGACGGCGGGTCCCGGAGCAGGCTCCGTCATTGCCTTTGGCAAAGGAACCGGCAGTACGGTTCTTGCTGCGACAAACACAGAAGTATATCGTTCGACTAACTTTGGCGCGGAATGGCTTCCGCTATCAAAGACATTCGATCTGACGAATTCCGATGTCCTTTCTAGCGATACCAGCGGCAGAATCTTTATCGCCGATACGTATGGCCTCTACGAATCCACGGATAACGGCTCTTCCTGGCAGCCGATCGGAGCATCGCTTTCCGGCAATACGTTTAACGGAATTACCGTCAGTGCGCACGATATTGTTTTTGTCGGCACATATGCCAATGGCGTCTACCGCTCGATCGATCACGGCGCAACCTGGACTCAGTCAAAGAACGGTCTGCCGACGGAACCGGGCATTGGCGATCTCTACTCGATTGACGGGTTGTATTCGGCTCCCAACGGAAGCGTATTCGCACTTACGACTGGGGGCTTGGCACGAACAACGAACGATGGAAACTCATGGCAGATCGTCGGCGGAGCAGCGATTCCATCAACGATCGTCTCACTCGCTGCAAGTTCGACAGGCAGGCTCTTCCTTACCACGACTCTGGGTCTGCTTTCTTCGGATGATAACGGCGACACGTGGATAAATCTATCCAACAAAAACGGTCTGGCAACAACACTTGCATGGAAAGTCGCTACCGATGGCGGCCAAACCATTCTTATGAGTGCAATCGAAGGATTATGGATCTCCTCCGATAACGGTGCCTCGTGGAATTCCTCGCGTCCCCCGCAAGTCTACGATGAAGACCAGGCACTCTATCTCGATTCGAACGCCGTGCATATCTATGATGGAATGCAATACAGCGGCATCTATTATTCAAATGATAAAGGTGCTTCGTGGGTAGCAAGGAGTCTGGGCCTGATCGATACAAAGATATCATCGTTGGCCACTGACGGTCTGGGCAATCTCTTTGCTCAAGGGGTGAGTTCGACGTACGGAAATGCAATCTACGGTACTAGCAACCTCGGCGATACATGGGACACTTTGATGACAGGTTCTGATTTCAGAGCCGTTGCAGCGGCTCCGAATAACGATCTTTATACGTGCGCCTATGGTGACGGCATTTATCGTTCGAGCGATCATGGAGCGTCGTGGCAGAAAGAAACTTCTTTACCAGGATTGTATAAGGATAAGCCAAGCACGCTCACCGTCACACCATCAGGAGTAGTTTTTGCCGGTGGGGATAATGGCGTAATATACCGATCCGATAAACCCGGAGTCTGGTCGATCAAAGTGAGCGGTCTGACTTCTTCTCCGATCACCATGCTCGGTGCCAATAAAACTAGCGATGTCTTTGCTGCAAATGCCGACGGACTTTTTCGAACGACGAATAACGGTGCAAGCTGGGAGCAGTTATCAGGCGCTCCCGGAGGTGTCGTAGCTTTCGCTGCAGATTCCAGCGGCAACATTTACGTCGTGACCGAAGCATCGGCAGTGCACCTATCCACCAATAACGGCGATAGCTGGAATCCAACGGGTTTATCCGGAGCAAGTGCTATCGCAGTGAATAACGTGGGGACTGTTTATGCCGTCGGTACTTTCGGCACAAAATATTCAAACGATCATGGAAGCACCTGGACTACCAACAGCGAACTCAGCGCATATTCACCGACACAACTCATCGTCCATAATAGCGAACGGCTAATTGCCGGTACCAATGCGAACGGAGTATTTCGTAGCCTGCCTACTGCTGCAAGCGGAGTCGGTTCTCAAAGTTCAGTGGCGGGTCTTGTATTCATTGAGGATAATTATCCGAATCCATTTTCGCAGAAGACGACGATCCGGTATTCCTTATCCAGGCCTGGAATGGTTACTGTCGAAATCTACGATAATTGCGGGAAGAAGATCACAACGCTATGTCATATATACGAACTTCAAGGAGAACATGACATTATCTTCGATGCTGCCTCACTTCGTCTGGCAAGTGGTATCTATAATTGCCGAATAGAGTGCGACGGTGTTGCGGCGACAAAATCTGTGGATTACCTCGAGTTCCGTTAATGAATGATCAACGATCGCATGGAGATCGATCCACCAAGATTCTTTGCATTGAAGAATGCAAGGTTTTCATTCTTCTGCTGCAAGGCGATGGCATAGAGAAGTGGAAGGTAGTGCTCGTTCGTTGGAATGGAAAGCTTAGCGATTGATCCGTAATCCTCGTAATGAATAATTGATTTGTGATCCCTCTCTTCCAGGGCTTTACGGATCTTATCATCGAATTCAACGGCCCAATCGAATCCATCGGGCATTTCGAGCCGAACCATGCGCAAGTTATGCACGATATTCCCGCTTCCGATAATTAGTATACCCTTCTTCCGAAGTTCTTGAAGCTCTTTGGCGAGTTCATAATGGTACTCCGGAGGCTGGGTGTAATCGAGGCTGAGCTGATACGTCGGAATATCGGCGTTCGGAAACATTCGTGCCAGCACTGACCATGTGCCGTGATCAAGCCCCCAGTCCTCATCAAGAGAGACGGAAGTCTTTTTGATCAGTTCTTTCGTCTCTTTGGCAAATTCCGGAGAGCCCGGAGCCGGATACTGCTTATCGAATAAAGCCTTTGGAAATCCTCCGAAGTCATGAATCGTCTGTGGTTTCTCCATCGCCGTTACCATCGTCCCACGCGTCTGCCAATGGGCCGATACACAGAGAATCGCTTTCGGTTTTGGCAAGGATTTTCCGACATTCATCCACCCGGTGCTGAACTCATTATCTTCGATCGCATTCATCGGCGAGCCATGGCCGACAAAAAGCACGGGCATGATCGAGTCCGAATCTTTCGATGCAGCAAAAATATCTTTGAAGTCCTTTACAGTACTCATTGCCAATATTCCTAATCCTGTTTGTTGAAGAAATGATCTGCGGTTCATTCTGACTGAAAACCCCTTCATAAAAAGAGAAGGCACACAATGTGTGCCTTCAGAAAACCTCAACCGTTGCACACGAAGACTCCGCTTATGCAGGCATCGGTGCGATTCCGCCAAGATCTCCGAGCGGCGGGATCTTTACATTATCGGCGATCGTAAATTTTTCCTTCGTCTTCTCGACAGGCTTCTTCTTTTCGAATGGAGGAAGTGTTCCGCCTGCGATAATGATATCGATCTCCGTAGAGTTCAGCGTCTCGCGTGTAAGCAATTCCAGAGACATCCGATGCAACGTGTGAATATTATCCTTGAGGATCTTATCCGCCCGTTCCATGCCTGTTTCGACGATATGCCTGATCTCTTCATCGATCATCCTGCCTGTCGAATCCGAGAACGTCTTGCTATTGGACATATCCCGGCCGAGGAAGACTTCATGCTCGCCCTGTCCGTATTTCAGCGGACCGAGCTTCTCCGACATACCCCAGTCACAGACCATCTTGCGGGCAATATCGGTTGCGCGCTCAATATCATTGCCTGCTCCTGTGGTGATACGATTAAAGATCAATTTTTCCGCTGCGCGTCCGCCTAAAGCGTAGGCAATAACTGCTTCGAGATACTCACGTGAATACGTATGCTTCTCATCGATCGGAAGATAGCTGGTGACGCCAAGCGCTCTGCCACGCGGAATGATCGTAACCTTATGGACGGGATCTGCATCGGGTATCATTCGTGCAACAAGCACGTGTCCGCTTTCATGGTAGGCCGTAGTCTTCTTCTCTTCATCGCTGATGATAAAGGATGTGCGTTCGACGCCCATCATCACCTTATCTTTAGCATTCTCAAAATCCTGCATCGTGATACGATCGACATTCCTGCGTGCAGCCAGAAGCGCAGCTTCATTGACCAAGTTTGCAAGGTCGGCGCCCGATAATCCAGGAGTGCCTTTGGCAAGCACTTCAAGATCGACATCGCTAGCAAGCGGCGTTAGGCGTGTATGCACTTTCAATATTCCCTCGCGGCCGCGAACATCGGGGCGATCGACAACAACTTGCCTATCGAATCTACCCGGACGAAGCAGAGCAGGATCGAGTACATCAGGACGGTTTGTTGCCGCCATGATAATAACTCCGTTATTCTGATCGAAGCCATCCATCTCAACAAGAAGCTGATTCAATGTTTGCTCCCGCTCATCGTGACCGCCGCCCAAACCTGCACCGCGATGACGACCGACGGCATCGATCTCATCGATAAAAACGATACACGGAGCATTCTTCTTTGCCTGATCGAAAAGATCGCGTACACGTGAAGCTCCGACTCCGACAAACATTTCCACAAAGTCCGCGCCTGATATGGAAAGAAATGGAACACCTGCTTCACCGGCAACTGCACGTGCTAAAAGGGTCTTTCCCGTTCCGGGAGGGCCGAGCAACAGTACGCCGCGCGGGATCTTTCCGCCCAAACGCTGGAATTTCGTCGGCTCTTTTAAGAACTCGATGATCTCCTGCAATTCAACTTTCGCCTCATCGGCTCCGGATACGTCGGCGAATGTAACTTTCGGTGCCTTATCATCGGCAAGCTTTGCGCGCGACTTCCCGAAAGAGAATATTCCCTTCGGGCCGTTCATGCCCTGATTCTGCATTCTACGCATCAGGAAGATCCAGAATACTCCTAAAATGATCCAGGGAAGGAAACTCACTAAGCCATCCATCCATGTGCTGGTCGAATCTTCTTTCGAGATCGTAAGCCCCTTTTCATTCCAGATCTTGTATTGATCGTTCAGAGTCTCGGGAATAAGATTGGTGACGATATGCTCAGTGGTAACGGGCGCCTTTCCGGCGACCGGGTTCTCAATGGTTTCCTGATGTTTGAACGTGCCATGAAAACGGTACTGGTTCAGTCCGTATTGCTCGATCTTTCCATTCTGGAATTTGCCATCGGCAAGAAGCTGTTGGTATCTGGTATTGGTAACTTCGACTTCGGCCGGCTCGCCATTCCCCTTGAAAAGGAAGAATAAACCTGCAACGCCGACGAACATCACTGCCCAAAGGAGTAACGTGCGGAAGATATGGCTGAGATTGGTCTCGTTACCCTGGCGATTTGGTGGAAGCTTTGGCGACATATTATTGCGCTTGGGCGCCGGACGTTTTTCGCCCGAACGTGAAGCATTCTTCCCATTCGAACTTACGGGGCGCTGCTCTTTTTTTGTCGTACGTTCATTAACCGGAGTTTTCGATTCGGCGGGAGTTTCTGTTTCCGGTTTCATGCCCGAAGGTTCGGGAATATTTGTCATTTCTGCCATTTTCTGTTCATACTAACGGTTGCGTGGATTTGCGCTGCCGTTACCATTTATATATAGTAATTGAAATTTGTGTTCGTCTGTACTCTTCCGTAATGGGAAACACCCTTTAGAGAATGTGAGTTCGGAGCCGTTTGAATAAGTCATTTCATCCTAAAATGAGCCATTTCGGCAACATAAGAAAGGCGGACCCGAGATAGTCCGCCTACTCCTGAAGTCTTTCCATTTAGATAATACGTCTTAACTCTAAGGCTGTTTCGGATTTGGCCGAAAGCCGACCGAATTCAGCACTTCTGATGCCCGGAATCCAGAGAATGAACTCCGGCTCATCCTGGAAGACGACTACGGGGACAAAATATTTTAATCTTCGGCTCTTTATTCCCGCTTCGCTCAAGATATCGCTTACAAGACGGGACTTCCCTTTCATGCCGAAAGGCTGGATCCGATCGCCTTGCTTCCAGTAGCGAATCCGCAGTCTCCGGCCTTCGAGATCGGAAAATTTGAAGTATGCACAATTCGAATCGCCGGGTTTATCCCAACTACGAACCTTCTTTGCAGCAATGAACCCGGCTGGAGTCTTCACTCTTTTGCCAATGATAAGATCATGACCGTTAACCGGAGGAGTATCGATATTTTCGATCGTAACATACTTGCCATCATGAGCAATAACAACTTCTTTCGAAAGAGCAAAACTCTTCTCAGATGGATACTCTAAAAAAGATTCTAAGAGCAACGAACGAATGTGATCAAGCGATACGAGTTTTTCGGATAATGCCGATGCCTCACGAGTGATCAACTCCCGCCGCAAGAAATCTGGTGCTGCGTGAAGGATCTTCCGATCGAGCGAGACGATCTTGCGATTCGGAAAGTAAGAAGGCTGCTCTGCAATCGCTTTCGCACGAAGGACCCTAACCTCATTTTCGATATAGGCAGCGACCGATGCAATATTGCGCGACATCTTCGCAAATCCGGAGTATACATTCCTGTCCTTATAGGCCTTCTCCAGTGCGGGAAATACCTGATGCCTCAGGCGGTTGCGCTGAAAATCCAGAGAGTCATTCGAAGCATCTTCGCGATACGGAATATTCTTTTCTGCAGCGAAGGCGCGCAACTCGCTCTTATTCACACCGAGCAGAGGCCGAATGAGAACACAGTCCGACGTGATCTTTCGTGACTCGGGAATGCCCTGCAATCCATTGAGGCCGGCTCCGCGAACAATGTTCATCAGCACTGTCTCTGCCTGATCGTTCGCCGTATGTGCAGTGGCGACAAAATCGAATTTCTTCGACGTGACGGCTGCAGCGATCTTGTCGTACCGCAAAGTCCGTGCAGCTTCTTCCGTGCCGATGTTTTTCAGAACGGAGTAAGCGTTCGTATCGACTGAAAAGATTTGAATGGGAACTCGTAATTTTCCGGCGAATTGCTTCACAAGCAATTCGTCCTTATCCGATTCTTTGCCTCGAAGACCATGATTAATATGGATGAGCGCAAGTTTTTTCAGATGCCCTTTTTTTCGTAGATCGTTCAGAATGAAGGCAAGCGACATGGAATCGACTCCGCCGCTTGTAGCCACGAGTACCGATGACGTGCTCTTAACTCCGAGCCGCGAGATGGCGTGAGCGACAATACTTGTAATACCTTCTTCCTTTGCTCTCATCTGAATTAGCAACGGTTTAGAACTGCCCATAGGTGCTTTCCTGGCGCGTGAGCTTGATATCCCGAAGTTCAGGTGCTTTCAGGCGAAGCTCGAAGTTGAATCCGCGGATAATTCCGGTCGGCCGGTAATCGAAATTCAATTCCCAGCAATCGAGATCGCGGTGAATTCGAAGATTCGGCACAACGATCTGCCTCGAGACTAAGTCATACGCCGCACTCGTTGTAAAACTCCAGTTCTTCGTAAGCGAAAGTGAAAAACTCAAATTGGCAGAAAGATTCTTCTGACTTCCGAGAAATGAATAACTTTCCGTATAGGAGATGCCGTAGTTCGCATTCCACTTCGGACGAAACGGAATCGAGATGAATGCTCCGGGATAATTCCCGCCTAAATACATCAACCGCTCATCTTCCGGAGTCTTCAACTGGAAAAAGCGGCGAAGTGAATCGATATTATCGCCTTCAGTCGATGTGCTGGAAGCAAACCCTCCGCTCAAGCTGAAGGCAACATTGTTAGCACGAAGTATTCCTTTGCCGAGATACAGTAATGTATGCTCCGTCGAGTCGTTCCCTAAATATCCTCGGGGATAGAACGAATACTGCGCATTGCCGCTGATCGCAAGGAATGTACCGATCTGCGTACTCATTGAAACATTCAACGGGCTGAATATTTTTTGAATGAGGTCATACCCGGAGCCGAAATTCAGATTAAGAACTTTGATCTTTTCTTCCGTACTCGAATCGGCATTAACCTTATGCTCGACCTTCGCTTCGAAATCGTTGCCAAGACTAAAACCCATCGTTCCGGATCTTGCGCCCATTGCATACCCTCCGGCTCCAAGATCTTCTTCGTACTTGCTATACCGGATCAGCTGTCCCGTTTTAAGATCGGTATACGTCTGCACCTCTTGAGACGAAACATCGGGCGTCAGGGTGAATGAAATCGAGGGCTGAAGTGTATGCCGCAAAGCTTTTATTCCAAAAGCTCCGATATTCGCAATTCCATACATTGTTGTGCTCGCAGCAAGCGAAAAACTGTACCGATTAACCCGATGAAAACCGTTATCATACGTCTCATCAAAGACGATCGTCGTATCGGATCTTCCATTGAATGTCTCGATATGATACTTCGGTGTTTTCGTTTTTGCTCTGAACAGCCAATCTTCGGAATAGCTGACCGAGGGCATGAGCGAAATATATCCGACCTTCGGCTGAATCGATAATGACGGACTATGTGCGATCACCATCTGAGAAGTATAGACGAACGATGTATCGCCGCGGTGCAATGAATCGCCCGCTACCATATGCAACGTCTTCTGGTCGCCGCGTGAGAAGCTTCCGCTATAATTCAATTGAACGGTCTGCAATACGCTTGCTTCCGTGCTTGCCGATGGATCGCCGAAGATGTAGATCGGCGATATGCGAGAAAACGAGATCGTCGGGCTCGATTCGCTGTATTCGCTGGTGCGCAGATTCTGATTTCTTTGATATCCTGCACTCAGCGAAAATCCGATATCATCCAGAGTCGTATTGAATGAAGCCGCAGAGTTCGCCGTTTGCTGCAAAACATCATTAATATTTTGCGCATTGTTTTGCGCGTAACCATTGCTCTGAAAATGCAGGTTCGTCGAAAAGGTCGTTACCGGATTGATATTGAGCGTCGGAACGACGAAGCTTAGTTCGAAATCGGTTGCATACGGATCGATGCTGCTATACCTAGTCTTACTGTACCCAAGGGAAAGATTGATCGGCCCGCCCAACAGGTATCGCTTCATATACGATGCCACAAAATTCAGATTATAGCCGCCCTTCGTATAGAGATCGGTTCTCACGAGAGCATCGAAATAATCGTCGAACACTTCATAGTATCCCAAATGCGTGAGTCCGAATCCGCGCGAACCGGTAGTCGAGTAATTCGGAGCAATGATGCCGCTCGTTCTGCCACTTGCATGATTCGGAAAAACGGCGAAAGGCAGCCAGAAGACCGGAACATCGGCAATGTAGAGATAGACAGGGGCTGCAAATACCTGATCCCCGGAGATGACTTTCATCCTCGGAGATTCGAAATAATAATGCGGAGTCGGCTGCGAGCATGTCGTGTATCTTCCGTTCTCTACAAAGAGTGTTTTTGGTTCAACTTGCTTGATCTTTTCGCCATAGTAGTAGCCTCCTTGCATCGTCGTCGTCCCAAGCTGAACGGTGCCTTGCTTGGTTTTCAGATTGTAGAGGATCACTTCCCCTTCGTATGGTGTCGGCCCATCCATAAGTTTGGGCGCTCCGCGCGATTGGACTCTTGCCGTATCACGAATGACGCGGCGTTGCTTGCCCATATTCGTCGTGATCACCGAATCGAATGCAGCACTAGTGGCAAGCAGTGTATTCTTAGGAAAATCCATGACGATGCGATATGCCTGAAGGTTGCGGACTTGGTAGTCAAGAGTCGCATCACCGGTCAAGGTCATCTTCTTCTTCGCAACTTCAAAAACGGATGAGTCCCGCGCTGTATAATAGACGATCGTATCGATATCGCCTCGAACCGAATCGCGGGCTATAAAGAGAGAATCCGGAAGATCAAAGCCAGGGCGCTTGACTTTCGCTGATCTCTTGGCTGCAGCAGCTTTCGACGTATCCGATGGCACGATCGTTTGTGACGATGCGGTGACGGCGAGAAAAAAGAACGAGATAAAAAAAAAGGAAAGCATTGCAAAAGAACCTGCGCTTCGCGGCCCGAGAGAACGAAGATAGTGAATGGCCTCAGGCATATCTCGGCCGCTTTGCATAGCTCAAAGGATCTGTGGCTCCGGCAAGTTCGAAACCGCGAAGCCGTAGGGCGCAGGAATCGCATTCACCACAAGCTTCATCTTCGGATTGATAGCATGACCACGTCAACTCCAGCGGCACACCAAGCTCCAAAGATTTTTTTACGATCTCTGATTTCTTCATTGCGATCACAGGGGTGATAATCCTGATATGCGTTTCGGGTTTTGTGCCAAGATTGATCGCTTTCTCGAATTCGTCAAAAAATACTTTTCTGCAATCGGGATAACCCGATGAATCCTCTTCGACTGCTCCGATATAGATGCGTTCGGCGCCAAGAACTTCTGCCCAACCGGTTGCAATGGAGAGAAACGTACCGTTGCGAAAAGGCACATACGATGATGGGATATCGGTGGCTGCAAGATCGGCTTTGCTGACGGGGATCGCTTCGTCGGTTAAACTTGAGCCGCCGATTTGCCTCAGTACTTCCGCATCGACTACGAGCCGCTTTGTAATTCCGAGTTTATCACATATTGCCTGAAATGCCGCAAGTTCACGGCGCTCGGTTCGGTGACGATAGTTGAAATGGACCGCAGCGACGGTATCGGATTCTGCGCAGGCGATCGCAGCCGTTAACGTCGAATCCATTCCGCCGGAGAGTAGTACGACCGAAGTCATTCTAACATGTGAGCTTGATGTTCGAATACACGCTTATCGAACGGTGCGATGCGGATCTCGCCCGATACTTCTGCCGTTGTCCGCTCCGTTTCCGAAACGGATATCCGAAGTTCGCGAATATTCTTATACTGCATGAAATTGGTTGAAAGCCTTTCGAAGAACCATGTTGCAATATTTTCTGCCGTTGTTGGGAAATCCACAAATACGGTCTTAAATCCGTTGGCCAGCAAAAAATCTTTGACGACTGCATCGCTACGATCGCAAAGAAACGAGTGATCGATCTCCTTGATGAATGGCTCGACGATCGTGACGAGATCGAAGTAATCCAGTACCATTCCGTTCGCATCGGGCTCACCGGTGATTTCGACCGTAAGAGCATAGGAATGGCCATGAATATTTCGGCACCCTCCGGTATGGAATGGCAGCCGGTGCGCCATCTCCCAATGGAATGATTTGCTGATCTTCGTGAGCATATTACTTCTTCAAATGCACTACTTTAATTCGCTTACTTTGTTTCGGAGCAGCGTCAAATCCCTTGATATATCCTACTTCTACGATCGAATGCAGGCCGCCGCGTGTGGTGAACTCGCCTCGAACCGTGATCGAACGCGGCTTCAGGGCGCTTACCATATCGTCGAGTATTTCATTGGTCACGGCTTCATAAAAGATGCCGCGGTTACGGAAAGAAAGGAAGTAATACTTCAGAGCCTTCAATTCAATACAGAGATCATCCGGAACATATTCAATCGTGATCGTTCCGAAATCCGGCAGGCCCGTCATCGGGCAGACGGAGGTGAATTCCGGATTCACATGAATGATCGTGTAATCGCGTTCGGGATTCGGATTCGGGAAAATATGTAATTCCGGTTTTGTCGTTGCCATTAAGATAGTATTCTCAATTGAAAATTATTGCGAGTAGGGCGATCTTGAAGACTGTCATGCTATTCCTTCTTCTTTGTCGAGCAGCTACACGGAACGGAGCTTGTTGTCGTCGGATCAGCTCCAATCGGAATAAGCCTGCGGTCGGGTTCATAAAAGACCGAAAGTAACGATGATCGTACTTGCTGCTCCAGTTTATCTTTCCTTCCCTCAGGAATGAATCCCTTAACTAGATAGGTATCGGTCGAATCTCCTACGAAGACTAACCATTGCAGGTAGTCGTCGCCCTCGACCTCTCCCGATATTTTCGCCACATGCGCTTCAAACTTATTGATTCGGAATTCATACGAATCCAGAAGCTTCATGCCGAGAGAATCCTTGTGTTTTGTGCTATCGAAACTCTTGAAGAAGTTTGCTGCTACGGTCTTGATCCCCTGCCGGATTTCCTGTGCTCTAATGGCGGCTGACATTTTCCGGTTGATAAAGCCCGGCTCGTTCGTATCCTTGATGAATCCATCGGGCGGAACGATACTAACCTTCATCATCGGAAAGTCCCGATACTTTTCTGTAAAGTAATTCGTGATCGAAAAACTATCCTGTGCAAATACCTTCACCGAAATGAAGCTTGTCATAAAAAACAAAATACCCACAAGCAGCACATCTCTGTAGCTATCGGTAGTTCTCTCTCTTGTATTCCAAATCTTCATTCCGATTTCTCAATTCACAATTCACAATTCTCACACTCCTCTTTCAACTCCGGGCCAGATGATCTTGTGCAGTTGCACCTGGAACCGCACCGGAAGCCTATCTTCCAATATCCATTTCGCAAGATCATCGGGAGCAAGAATGTCCGTTACCGGCGACATCAATATTGTTCCGACCTTCGCTGCAAGATCGAAAGAAGTAATCTTCTCTTTTGACCAGAGATAATCATGGCGATCACCGATCACGAACTTCACTTCATCGGTCATCTGAAGATAATCGATATTCTTATAAAGATTACGAGCGCTCATTCCCGATGACGGCGTTTTAAGATCGACGATACGCTTGACTCTGGGATCGACACGACTGATATCGATATGTCCGCCCGTCTCAACCATGACTTCGTATCCCTCGTCACATAACGATTTCATCAAACCGAATGCTGCTTCCTGCTCCAGCGGCTCTCCGCCCGTAAGCTCAACGAGTTTGCAGTCGTATGCATGAATTTCATCCAGCACGTTTTTAACAGAACGATCTTCACCTTCATAGAAGGCATACTCGGTATCGCAATACGTGCAACGCAATCCACAACCTGTTAGCCTGATGAAGATGCAACGATCGCCGGAGCGAGAACCCTCGCCCTGGATCGAATAGAAAATCTCATTGATTCGCAGAACGTCCGGCCGTTTCTTTTCGGCAACGGTCAGCGCTTTTTCCAATACTTCAGGCATGGAGCACTAAACACCATCCCGGGCGCTCCTGTTCAAAAAGGGGCCGGGAAGTCCGTCGATTAGGCCTCATAATCGCAGGATTTCAGAATTCAGAGCATTATAGTTAGTATTTTTGAGGACCACCAGTTCTCGATCATCACCTCAGGATAAAACTATGAAAACGCTTATTGTCTTCTTCGTACCTCTACTGCTACTAATTTCCTCATCACTTTCGCTCAATGCTCAAGGTATAGTAGACGGAACATGGATTCCGCGATCCAGCGAGGGCTTTAGCGCTCGAAAGGGACCGGCTTCCGTGGTTGTTGACGGAAAGATCTATGTGCTCAATGGCCTTGCACCGGGTAATGTTATCTATAGAGATTCGATCGTCGTCTACGATCCCGTCTCGGACTCCTGGAGCACTCCCATAACGATCGGGCAAGACACGCCACGGTATATGATCGCTGCCGATGTTGTTGACGGGAAGATCTATGCAATAGGCGGATCAAATAGTGTCGCATTGACAACGCTTCAGGTATATGACCCTTCGAAAAAAACCTGGACGACTCCGGTTACAACAGGTACGTTTACCGCGCGCGACGCACTGACAACCGGCGTCGTGGACAATAAGATCTATGCAATCGGAGGAGAAGATGATTTCGGACCCGTAAATACCGTTGAAGTCTACGATCCGGCACACAATACCTGGAGCACCCCTACAACGACGGGGACATTTGTTCCAACGAGCAAGCTTACATCGTGTGTTGTCAATAATAAGATCTACGTGATCGGCGGCTACGATGGATCAATGGATCTGAACACTGTTGAGATCTTCAATCCTGCCACGAATGTCTGGACTTCTCCGACTACGACGGGAACGGCTACACCACGTGATGCGCTGACCTCCTGTGTTGTCAACGGAAAGATCTATGTCATTGGCGGATTCTCCAATGGGCAAACGCTCAACACGGTGGAAATTTTCGATCCGGCCACGAATGCCTGGAGCACTCCGGTAACTAGCGGTACATTCACTCCTCGATGTTATCTTACTTGCAGTGCGATCGGCGATAGCATTTATGTGATGGGTGGGTTCGATACCGATCGTGATTCGGTTCTGAACACGAATGAGGAATTGGTAGCCTTGAAAAGTGGCGTAACGATCAAGCCCCGTACTCCTGAGCTTCGCGTTTCACCGAATCCTACTTCAGGAATGATCTCCCTTCGGAATCTGCCCGAGCACATTCAGCATCTTTCGGTTACGAACGTTCTGGGAGAATTGATCCTCGAAAGAGAAGGGTTGAATTTGCCTGACATCACCATCGATCTATCGAAGCAACCTCAAGGTTCATATTACGTCAGGATCGTTACGGCTACTTCGTCGGAGAGTAGATTGATCGTTCGGGAGTAATTCAATCAGATGAAAATATTAGGATGTCTTAGCAGAGGTGGTGTGATCAGATTCCGTCGGCAGGAAGGAATTCTCTAAAATCAGTCTTCTAATATCCCGACAATGTTGTCGGGGCGAGAGGATTCGAACCTCCGACCCCCTAGTCCCGAACCAGGTGCTCTACCAGGCTGAGCCACGCCCCGAAATTAATTTTAGAGTTGCATACAACTACACTTCGCGGAGTCAAGTTTCAAATTTCTTTGATCGAACCTACCCGAATGGCTTCTTTTTTAAGGCGTTGGCTGGATCCAGTTGCGATAGCCAAGAATTGGTACTCTATCCCTACTAAAGCAAAAGGTTTGAGCGGAGCTCAAACCTTTCTTGAAAAAACAGCGCTTCGGGATCTGTATGGGCGGTGAGAGAAATTGGTCCTCCCTTTGTGAAACACACACTAGTCTCCGAAGCGCCCCTATCGTTAAAACCTCTTAGTAAATAATCCATAAGAGGCCAAAATCGTTGCAGCATTCAGATGCAAAGTTACAACATTCTGTCTAAGAAAACAAATTATTGGACTCTGAGTTCAAAAAATACGGGGAAATCTCAACTTTTTTTTCCAAGACCAATATTGCTCTGAACGGGTCCGGGGACGACTTTCATCATTTATCCCTTTCTTCGGTAGCGTCCGACGGACTCGTTCAAAGCGAAATCCATGAGAGACCTGAGCCCTGCAAAAACATTACTCTCCGCTCTTGGCAACCAGATGCTGCACGAAGGATTCGACGGCAGTATAATTTTGGAGATGGCTATCGGTGCAGCTAATACTTGCGATCTGGCTTTCGGGGACAAGTTCGGGATTGATGACCTTATAGAGCATCGCTTCCGAGCGGTAATAGACTTCACGATCTTTGTTGATCTTCATGCGCGGCTCGTTGAATCCGACGATCCAATCCGCACCGAGCGAGCGGGCTTGCTTCTCAAGCATTGCAAGGACATCTTCAGCAGAGCTTGCCTGAATGGTGATACGACCGATCTCGATCGCGGATTTCGGCATGACCGAATCCGGCAGCGGCTCATGATAAATGAGTGAACTGGTATCACTTACAGCCGGCAAAGCGAGAAATGAATGACGCTCGAGACGTACGGTATCGATGCTACGAGCACGGATCGTTTCCGTCTTCCAGAGATCTTCATTTTCCGAGAAATTTTGCGCCAAAGCAGGCTTGCTTAAGCCAAGTGCCAAACTAATTGCTAATCCCAGTCCTAATTTGTTGATCGATTTCATTTTCGTATTCCTTCCGTGAGGCAGCCCCTTAATCATAGAATCACATACCTAAATATCATACACAAGCTGTCTCAATCACCATTCGATACAATTCTTATACCATAAGTCCGGAGCCTCCGAAACCCTATTCTGATGCGTCAGGACCAGGGTTTTGAGTGGATCCCTTCGCTTGAAAACTCCGGAAATCTAAATGCGATTTTCACCTCTATTCGCACGAAAATAGCGTAATTTTGCAGCGCAGCCAAACTTGCGGGAGTAATTCAGTGGTAGAATGCCAGCTTCCCAAGCTGGACGTCGCGGGTTCGAACCCCGTCTCCCGCTCTTTTGACAGCTGCCCAACACGCATCGGGGCTTGGGGAAACATACAGCTCCCCCACATTTTCACACGAATTCTTATTCATTTTGAATGCAGAATCTCCCGGACCTTGAGCCACTCATTCGGAATACTTCCCGCGGCGATAAGCGAAGCGAGGAACGGCTCTTCGGCATTCTGTATAAATTTGTCCATGCCGTGATCCGCAAGAAATGGCGCAGTTCGCTTTCCGAAGATGAGATCGCCGATATCCAGCTCGACTGCCTCGAGAAACTCCTCATCACATTTCGCGATCCCGAAAAAGCCGAGAAAGTGCTCGAACAAGCCCGTGTATTCGGCTTTGTGCATGTTGTTGCAGAGAATACGGCCATCGATTACAACCGCAAGCGCAACCGCCGCGACAAGGTCTTCATCAGCATCGATGAGATCTCCGAATCCGAAGAAAACCCGAACTGGGAATCGAAGCTTTCCGGAACTACTTCGACGAGCGATCTTTCGGATTTTATCCTTGGCGGAATGGAGACGACACGTATGCTTTCCGAACTTGATGGAAAGTACCGTCAAGTTCTCGAAGAGCGCCTAGGGGGAGCGGAATATGATGAAATTGCTGAAAAGATCGGTATTTCCGTCGCAAATGCCCGCCAGATCCACAAACGCGGTGTCAATCTACTCCGGCAAAAACTCGTCCAAAAACACAAATCCGTACTTTCTTCCCTTTCGGTGTCACAAAACGCCGTTTTGAAACGATTGTATATGAAAGAGGCAGATCCGGGCTCAGTTGATACCGGAGAAACCACTGAAGAAGAGGCACTATCGGCATTCTACGCAGCCTTGCTGACCAAAGGCCTTGTGATCTTGCTTCTCGGAATAGGATTAAGGAATTTTTAAGAAATGAAACAAAGCGAGAAAATAGCGAATAATTTTTCCGATGCCTTCCTTATGGCATTGCTCGAAGGAGTGGATACATCGGAAGTTATCCGGCAATTTTCAAAGGATTATCCCGAAATGGAATCGCAATTCCGCGCGAACGCCGCATCGCTGGAATTGCTCTATGGCGATATTCGCACTTCCGGTCAAATTTCCGAAAACGAAATTTCAACCGCCTACCAAAAAGTATCGCAGAGATTAGGATCGACCGCACCGGCGAAAACTGTGCTTGCTTCCAAACCCGGATTTTTTGCGCAGATGCGTATGGCATTTTCTTCCAGCCCGATGTGGGCCGGTGCTTCGCTTGGCATCGGCGTTGCCGTTGTCATCGCTTTGCTCTGGCAGCCATGGGTGATCAAAGAGTCGTTGAAAGAGACTGCCGAACATGCAACTCCTTCGACAATCACTCCTTCAACTCCTCAGGCACAGCAACAATTTGCAGTCAATGATGAACCGTCCGTCGATCCGATGAAGATGCCGGAAGTCCGGTATCGCGGCAAGGATACGAAACAGATGCTGAGCACGACGCAAAAGAGAATGCAGGATTCGATCGATGCTGCGCGTTTGAAAGCAATGGCAACTCCGAAAGCATTAGCTGCACCGACCGATCTTCATCTCGAACCTCTTTCTCCCGGTGCGATCTTCATTCGCTGGAAAGCTGTCGAAGGCGCTCTCAGTTATATCGTTGAGTGGAAAACCGAGAACGATGAAAACTTCAAACCTGTTACGCAGATCAGTCAGACGGGGACGCGCATCACATCCTTAGAGAGCGGGAAAACATATTTCGTGCGTGTGATCGCAGCGAGCGGCGAACGAACCGGACCGGCGTCTGATGCCAAGAGCATCGTTGTTCCGTGAAACTTCTCATAAGCGTACTCTCACTAACTTTCGTTTTCTTTCTCCGTTCATCGAGCGCTCAATCACCCGTTACTCCTGCTTTCGAACACACTCTTGATTCCCTGTTCTACAGCGGCGAGTATGCTTCGGGCGAAGAGATGATCCGTTCAGCAATCTCTCGCAATCAATCAACTTCCGATACCACTCTTGCCTGGCTTAGCCAGAAGCTCGGCGCATTCACTCAGGAATTGGGTAAATATGCCGATGCCGAAGATGCATATCTGCGATCGGAGAAAATTTACTCCGCGTCGCTTTCGGCCGATCATCCGTATGTTGCTTCCGTTCTCAGCAGGCTTTCCGTTCTCTACTCCGAGCAAGGCCGGTTTGCCGATGCCTTAAGTTCTGCGCGAGAACAATTTCTCATCTACACGAAATTCTTCGGCAAAGATCATCCTGCAACAGCTCTTGCATCGATCGTGCTGGCATTGCAGTATCTCAATACCAACCAAACCGATTCTTCCGAGCGATTGCTGGCTGAGTACCGTCCCATCATCGTGAAGAACTTCGGCGCAGTCAGCAAAGAAGCATCGCGCCTTCATGAAGCTGAGGGCAGAATGGCTTTTGCGAAGAAAGACTACCGCAAAGCGGAAGCATCATTTATCATTGCCAGGCAGACAGCGCAAAACACTCCGGGCGATAAGCATCCGCTTACTGCCCGGATCGCTTTGGCGCTGGCACGCACGAGGCTGATACTCGGAAATACCGATTCGGCGATGAGCAATATCACCGATGCGCTCGGCGTTGCATTCCGCGCAGCCCGCCCCTCGCATCCTTTTACGGCCGAGTGCCTGATGACGAAAGGATGCATCGAAGAAGCAAGCGGTAATATTCCCGCTGCATTCGGATCCTATCAACAAGCACTCGCCGTCTACAAGGAAGCGACGCGAGAGAATTTCCGTTACACAAGCGAGCGTGAGCGGCTCGCTTTTATTCGAATTGTCAATGAACAACTTTCGCGCGTCGCATCGACGACGCTGCGAACATCCGCCTTCTATCCGGGCGGTATCGGAATCTACTACGACGGCTTGCTTTTCCAGAAAGGTATCGTCCTCTCCAGTCTGCAATCGATGCGCCGAAGAGCCGTTGAATCCGGCGACTCCTCCGTGCATGCACTGCTCGATAAACTTGCAGCGATTCGCACGCGGATATCCCGACTCTCAAGCGGTACGGCATTTACCGGCAAGCCATTTCTGGATAAAGATTCGCTCGGCATGATTGCTAACGATCTCGAACGAGATCTGGCGCGCAAGGTGCAGGCCTTCGAGAAGTTGCAGGCTCTCGGGATGCATTCCTGGAAACATATCCAGGGATCGCAGACCCGCGATAACTTCTGCATCGAGATCAGCCGATTTCCCTACTATGATGGCGAGCGCCGAACCGATACGACATACTATGCTGCACTCATTCTTCAGGGCTCCGATACAAGTGCTCCGCATCTTGCCGTGATCGGCACCGATGCCATTGAGGATTCTTCCGTGATCAGACAGTATTTCCGATCGCTCGAAAAACATCCGCGCAAGAAGAATACCAATGCAGCGCTCATTTCGAAATTGCTCTGGTCGCCGCTCGAGCCGTTCGTTGCCGGAGCGAAGAAGATCTTCATTGCTCCCGATGGCATTTACGATCAGATCGCAATTCCGGCGCTCTTCGATAATAGCGGCAAGCGCCTGCTCGAGCAATTCCAGATCGCAACGGTTGCAACGACGGCGGATGCTGCCGAGCTCGAGCCGCAGTTCGATTCGGCATCGATCGATATCTTTGCCAATCCCGATTTCTCTGCCGGAGAACTCGAGCCTCTGCCCGGCACAATGAGAGAAGCGGAATCGATCTCGCAAATCTTTGACGGCTACAAATGGAAAGTGCATTCATTTACACTTGGAGATGCAACCGAAAAAAATCTGAAGCTTCGGCATCATCCATCAATTTTGCATATTGCAACGCATGGAAGATTTTCATCGAACTCCGAATCCGTAATTGCCTCCGATAGTCTTGAGTCGAGCAATCCGTTCACTCTCGAGAATTCGCTGATCGGATCGGCTTTGTATTTTACCGGAGCGAATATCACGCTGGCAAAAGGCTCTTCCGATCCGGCGAACGACGGAGTACTTACGGCTCTGGAAGCCATGGATCTTGACCTGCAAGGCACCGATCTTGTCACCTTAAGCGCCTGCGAAAGCGGCAAAGGAATTATCCAGCCCGGCGAGGGTGCATTCGGGCTTGCGCGTGCCCTCCGCACTGCCGGAGCACAGAACATCCTTATGAGCCTCTGGCAAGTGCCGGATAAGGAGACAAAAGAACTGATGACGGCATTCTATTCCCATCTCAAAGGTGACAGGCTCGGAGAGGCATTCCGAAATGCGCAGCTCGAAGAGCGCGAGATCATCCGGAAACGATACGGCGACGATATCCCCTATTTCTGGGCCGGATTCGTCCTTATCGGACAATAGGACCGGAGAACTGTCACAGAGCGAAATTGACGAACGTTTCTTCTATATACCTATGCGAACAGTATTCTACCGATCGATCCTCGCACTGGCTGCCGTAATGACTCTCGGCTTCCGGAGCGAGCTGTGCGCTCAGCCCTTGCGGTGTGAGCTTGCGATCTCTCCGCGGCCATCGACACGGCTTGCCGAGTGGAGCAGCCGCCGCGAAACGGCCACGCTCATGATCTTCAACACCGGCGATAAACCGGCCAATGTGAAGATCGATGCACGCCTATCGCTTAACGGCTCGCTCATTGCTTCGACAAAAGCGGGATCGATGCCCGTACTTCAGATACCGGTCGGCGGACCGGCCATCTTTTATGCCGGAGATCTTTTCCCCGAGAATGCCGTCAGCTTTTTCGGCGATCTCAAACAGACGACGATGCGATCCGGAATCCTGCCCGAAGGCAGTTACGAATTGTGCATCACGCTCATGAGCCCGCAGACGAACCAACCTGTCTCGGCACCAACATGCCGTTCGTTCTTTCTTGCGAAGTTGATCTTGCCGACGTTGCTCCAACCCGAAGATAACAAGAAGATCATCAGCGGCACGCAGTCGACGACGCTTTTCGTCTGGAGCCCGTTGATCCCTGTTTCATCGGCATCGGTCGTATACCGTCTTCGTCTTGTCGAAGTCCTGCCCGGCCAATCGGCCCAGCAGGCCTTTTCGGTCAACCTACCGCTATTCGAACGCACGGCTCCGAACTCGACGCAGCTTCTCTGGCCTCCGGAAATTCCCTTGCCCGCATCCGGCGCAACACTTGCATGGGGTGTGCAGCCCGAAGACGATCAGGGAAATCCGCTCGTTCTGCCCGAGCGCTATACGAATGCTTTCAATCTCATCGTTCTCCCATCGAAAGATGAATGCGCGAAACTTCAGACAAAGATCGCCAACCTTCGCCAGGAAGGATTAGCTATCGAAGAGCAGTACTGGTCGGCCGACGGCCTGCTTCAGCGAACCACACAACTCCTCGAAGAAGCCGAAGAACGCGCCGATGCACTCGATATCCAAAAGATGAAAACAGAAGTAGCAAGCGCCGGAAAGAAACTCGAAGAGATAAGAGTCACCTTCGATTCAGCCAGAAAAAAATACGACGATGCGATTACCAAGTACGAAGAGTGCTTGGGGGGAAGTCGATAGTCGATGGTCGATGGTCGATGGTAGAAGAAAGTTGGTAGCTGGTAGAAGCTAGTCGTTAGTCTTTAGTCTTTAGTCGTTAGCAAAAGGA
>JAUZOQ010000025.1 GCA_030706385.1 Bacteroidota bacterium
TAGGACTATCATCGTAAATAAACTGATATCCGAACTTCGGCAGCGTCGCAACCGGTGTTCCGTTGCGATAGATCGTCTGCGACTGCGAGGCGACAACGAGGAATGCATCGCCGCCATATTTCCTGCCTGCGAAGGGAACAGTGAGGTAGGAGTCTGACCACGAGCGAATCGGCTGCATCATATCCAGAATATAATCGCAATATTGATCACTTGACGGAATGAAGGGACAAACAGAGGCGCCGATGACTCCCACAGGTTTGTTCGCAGAGACGATCGTGCCGGTAACATCTTCTTCACCGGTCGATGAGCCTGTTACTTGGTACTGAACACATTCGCCTTTGTTCAGGATCTGGGTAAATGGCACGCCCTTCGGATGCTGGACCACGTTCGGAAAACCATCTCTACGAAGATCGTAGCTCGGAGTGATCGTCACCACTGTGTTATTCTGATCGGCGACGACGTCAAACTCCGAAGGATAATCTGCAAGATTTTGGGAGACAAGAAGTGAGGAAAACGAAGCGACAACATAATCCTTCCCCCATCCGGTAGTGGGCACGACATACATTCCATCTGAAGTATACGGGACTCTGGAAAGAAGGTATACGGAGATGTCGGCGCTATCAGACCATACGTGCACAGACTTTGTCTCAACGACTCCGCTTGTTGTTACTTCCGTGCTTACTGAAATATCGCCATTCGGAAATTTTGGAGACGGACTGGTGAAGATCGTCACTCTTCCGGCTGTTACAGGTTTTCGGATGATCGGCCCCCCGCCAACCTGGAGGTTCACGGTCGTATTACGCAATGAATTGATATAGACGGTGAAATATTTTTGCGAGTGATCATTTGGATCTGCATTTTGTGGAATTACAAACCAAAAGTTACGTCCGAAGCCGGAAGTCTTGTTTCCTCGTTCCCTGCTGGTAACGGATGTGATGCGGGATGATTGGGAATAGATCGCATCAAAACTCACAGCAAGCAATAGCGAGACTATTGCAACCCTGAGAATGCCTTCTGTGTGCCGTTTCATAACGTTCTGTTATCTACGTTTCAAAAGTTAGACCGAAGAAGATCGGAGATAGCATCGGATGCAGTCGCCGAAGACTCATACCTCTCCCAACCTGAACAACTTCAGGATACATGTTTTGTTACCCGGAAGACACCAATTTCCTACCGATCATTACTGGCCGATCATTAATTTTCCGGAAATGACCTTCCCCATAGCCGAGAACCGGTAAATATACATGCCGGAAAGTATCTTGCTGCTGACCGGGAAAACAGCTACGTAAATTCCCGATGCCTCCTCGTCATCGTGAATGACTTTCCCAATGGAATTGCCAAGGACATCATAGATCTCCAGATCGACAGGCGAACTT
The DNA here is from genome assembly GCA_030706385.1 of Bacteroidota bacterium. Classification (GTDB taxonomy): domain Bacteria; phylum Bacteroidota; class Ignavibacteria; order Palsa-1295; family Palsa-1295; genus PALSA-1296. The sequence continues at coordinate 1,377 of JAUZOQ010000025.1, forward strand.
CCACTCAGCCCGTAGACGAATCGAACGGCATTACCGGCGAGGATAGGGTTCGGCTTTGGTGGCAGCAACGCGGCTTGACTGCCCCTATCGAGTTGAGCACTTATGGCTGCATACTCCGCACTCCCTTTAGAAAGCGAGGATTCATATCCGCTGCCGGCAACAGCTGCCGGAAGTTGACCGCAGCCTGTCACCGTTGCAGAATCGGTCCCTGCCTCCTTGCTTCGCAGATGAACTTTCGTAACGAAGTTACCAACTGCTTTCGGAGTGAATGTAAACATGAGGGCAACGTCTGATTCCGGGTTGATAATAAAAGGAGGAACAGGAATGCCGTTATATCTAAAATTGACGGTATCATCTACCCAAATGCTATCGATCGTTATCGGAAACGCAGTCGGATTCTCGGCGATCGTCAAGGTATCGGTTTTGGATTTTCCGGTATCGATGCACTTAAAGTCATTATCACTGAGAGTAAAATAGAGTTCTCCACCGCTGCCCCTCACGACAATCGATTGAGATGCACAAGCGTAGCGAATGGTAAGCGTATCACTTTCGAATTGTGTGGTGCCGGGCGTGAAACAGATCCGTATCCTCATCGAATCACCAACCTTAATCGTAGAATCGGTGCCCATACTATCTATTGCAAAGCCGTGTGCGCCGGATCGGAGCGAAATATCCTGGAAGGAGAACGGGATTTTCCCTGTATTGCGGATCGTCGCGTAAAGACACGATGGAGCACCTACGATCACGCCTCCGAAATCAAGCGGCGATGGAGCGATCAACGCAGTTTGCGGAATGTAGGTAGTTGTGACAGTCGTCTTATTTCCGGCATAATCAAACGCCTCTACACTGAGGTAGGCTGCTTTCGTGCTGTCCATTACATGCATTCTGTAGAATGTGCTGTCCGAAGGAATGCCTTCAGCGTAGTTCGGATCCGGAATGTAGGACATATTACTGATCGAATCTATTTTCACCGAAGATATACGTGAAGAAGGAGGATCGATCGTTCTATCGCTGATCGTAACCAATCCATCGAAACAACTTCCGGAAATAATTGCAGCAGGCGGAATCGTATCAGGATCATTGAGTGTCGTAATTCCAAGATTCCCATTCCAGGAGTAAGCATCATTACTTCCATATCCGTACATATAGACTCCAATACCGGAATCGCTTCGTACTTCATGCTTTCCCGGTGACACCGATCGGATAATAAAAGCAGTATGAGTTGAACCGGGAAGAGGCTCTTGAGTGCTCCCGCGATAACTGGAAATTGGTTGGCCGTCGAACGTAGTCGAGCCTTTTACAGCAGTGTTAACAATGACGTTCACGAAATTTTGATAGCCACCGTTAATAAAACTCGGAACAGTGAAGAACGAGGCGTTTCCATATTGCTCTACGGGATTCATGACGACCATCGACGGACCAGCTGAGCCCAAATTATTAGGCCCGGCCATATTCGGCCAAGTCTGGCTATTGAGATATTGCACGAGCAAGAACGGAGCATCGCTTGTCCACTGAGATGAATCTGAGATATCGTTATGAAAGTAATACTCGTACTTCTTGTGGAGAACGCAATGAACATCTCCATTACGGTTGATCGTCTGTCCTGCTTTTGTTCCGATGACGAGATAGGTATCGCCTCCGATGCGACGAGTGAACGGTATCGTGTAATATGTTTTCCCCCATGTTCTGACGGGAGGTATCATCTCACAAATGTGCGAGCAGTAATTGAATTCCGCAGGGATATTTGCGCATTCCGATGCTCCTATGACTCCAACGGGATGTGAGCTGGTGATAACGGAGCCGGTAAGATCGAAATTATCGATACCGGCTGCAATAACCGCCTTATACTGAATGCACTCGCCTCGATTGAGTACTTGAGTAAACGGTACTGCTACCTTGTGAACAATGGCACTCGCATCGCTGCCACCACGAATATCAGAGTTCGGCGTAATTGTGCAAACGGTATTATCCTGATTGGCAACAAGGCAAAATTCGGAAGGATAATCATAGGTAAATCCGGCAGATCCTTCATAGAGCGATTCAAAGGAGGCGACGACGTACTCCTGACCCCATCCCGATGTAGGAATGACGGAGAACCCGTCGGTTGAACCAGGATTGCGGGAGAGGAGGTATACGCTCAAATCTGCGTCGGCGGACCAAACATGGATTCCTTTTTCTTCGACAGCGTTGCTTGTTGTTACTTCCCAAGCTAACGGAACAAAGAAATTCAGGACTTGCCCTGCCGACAGAGGATATTTTGAAGTCGAGCCTCCCATGACTTGGATACTGACTGTCGTAGCTTTTTCACTAATTACAAAGAGCTCGTAATATTTTCCGCCCTGTGATTGAAAATTTTGGGGCATCGCAAACCAGTACTCTCGACCCAATCCCGTTGCCGTACTGCCTCGTTCATACGTAGTGACCGATTCGATCTTGGACTGAGCAAAGACATGCGAAACAAAGGTAGCCTGAATGAATACAGTTGTCAGAAGAGCAGTGACGCGAAAAGACTTACATTTAGTCATATAGGTGACCCTTTTGATTGTTACCCCAATAACGCTTCACGATGCCATAAGTTACGGTATGTTCGGAAGGTGTGTCCTCCCACGATCATTAACCGAATGTTGAGGAGTTTGTTACTTTAAAAGAGAAAAGGCATCTGTCTAAGAGCAGATGCCTTTTCTCATTAGTTCTAAGGACTAGCGGCTTACTGTGCGTTGATCGGTGTTTCGATCAGGACTTGTACTGTGCGATTGTAATAGCGGCCTTCCGGAAGCTCGTTGGGATAGAGCGGATCCGTCTTACCATACCCTTTTGCAACCAAGGTCTTGACATTGCCGCGAATGCGTGCTTCAATATCCTTTTTCGTTGCATTTGCACGGTTCTCCGACAGCTTCAAGTTGTAATCCGGCGTACCGAGAATATCAGTGTAACCATTAACCTGAACATCGGAACTCGGTTTGATGCGCTCGAACACATATTCTTCGAGAATCTTGTGATTCCACTTGCCCATATCGGAGCTGTTATACTTGAAGAGGATAAGATTGTATTTTTCTCTGGTCTTATCGCTGAGATTTTCGCTCTTAACCATCTTCTGTGTGAACTGGCGCACGCCGGTTGCATCGACATTCGATTTTACGACGCGGCCATTAATGTCAGTTACGAGCATCTGTACGGTCAGATCGGATTCGCCATCGGGCAATTTATGTGTTGCGTCGGAGCGCCAATTCCATTCCGGAGATTTTGTTGTCGTAATATCGCCCAGGTCGTTGATCGTTGCCCAGGTCTGTCCATCATGCGAGATCACGAGCTGGCGGCTCTTGATGCGATCGTTACGAAGGCCATTTGTCATGGAAAACATTGCCGTGCGCCAATCTGGCTCGGTAATAACCTGCTCGCGCTTGATTGGCTTGATGATTTCCCAATCATCGGCATGGATCTCTACGCGGCGATTCTCCTGAATACCTTCGGGAGTCGTCGAGAGCGTTGAATTCTCCGGAAGCTTCCGAGCTTCAATGGAAAGACGCTCAGGATCGATACCCCAAATTTCGACGAGATACTTTTTCACCACCTCTGCGCGCTGGCGCGAGAGATCGACGGATTTTTCGTTCTCGGCCTCTTGCGAATTACATCCGACAATTCCGATCTTCGTCTTCGGATTTTTCCGGAGGCGAAGCCCAAGGATATTCAAGTAATTATAATATCCGTTGAATGTGGCCGTAACCGTATCTTCGCTAAAATTCTGCGTCTCGGCAGGGCTTGAGAAAAGAACGTAACGAGAAGGCAGTGTGCCAACACCCTGATCGAAGAACACCATCGGAAGAAGGGCATATAGCTCGATCGTTTGTTTTTCTTTAACGATCAGGCCTTTGAATCCCGGATATTTATTCGGATATGTCTTCATGAACTCCGGCTCGACCGTCACCCATTTTACGATAGGCGGAGCTTCGTTATTCATCGGAATGTCATGTGTTACAATTCGAGAAGTATCTTCACGAAGAGGGATGTTGACACGCGTCGGCGGGTAAGGGAAATGGTTCGGTTCCGTTGCGCTGACAAGGTAGGTTCCTCCCACTTCACCTTTCGCATTTGCCGAAAGCACGCAGAGGTACTCTCCCGAAGAGCTGTTGGCATCTTTGTAGTAGACCGTATCGTGAGTTTGTTCGTCAACGATCAAGACCTTTGCTCCGAGCCTTTCCTGAGTGACAGAGTCAAAGCAGGTACCGCGAAGAACGAGAGTCGGTCTTGGTTTCGGCGGGTTAGTGGCAACATAGATATCGAATCCACCCGAACCGCCGGTGCGATTGGACGCAAAAAAGAGCACGTTACCCGAAGCCGGAACGGTTAGAAACATTTCATCGGCTTTTGTATTGATGGGCGGAGGAAGAGCGATCGGCTCCGTCCAATCCGTATCAGATGGCCCTTTGAATTCTGAGAAAAAGATATCCTTTCCGCCTTCGCCGCCGTGTCCGTCGGAAGCGAAGTACAGGGTCGTTCCATCGGCTGCAATGAATGGAGAAGCATCATAACCTTTCGTATTGATCTTCGATCCGAGATTGACCGGCTCGGTCCAGCGTCCATCGGCTAATTGATGAGAGACGAAAATATCGACGCCGTTTCCACCACGATTCGAAGCGAAAAAGAGCTTCTTGCCGTCCGGGCTGATCGAGGGCTGAGATTCCCATTTCGTCGTATTTACCGGCGCACCGACTTCGTGAATGTTTTTCCAATCTTTTCCTTCAAGAGTAGCAACCCAGATATTGACGTCGTTGCTTTCGGTGGTATTACGATTGGTTGCGAAATAGATCGTTTGTCCATCGGCAGCAATCGAAGCAGCACCATCGGCCGAAGCCAGATTGATCTGCGCGAGGTTCATCGGAGCGAACCAGGTCGTATCGTCATTCTCCGGGCTATGGGTGACCCAGAAGTCATCCTGCCCTTGTCCGCCCGAGCGACGGGAGACGAAATACATTGTCCGGCCATCGGCTGTGATCGTCGGCCCGAAATCTTCCGAACTGCTATTGACGACCGGTCCGAGGTTCTTGACGACGAGCTTACGGAAACTGCTTGTCGACGTATCCGGAACAGGTGCAGGCACTGGCTTGACGGGCGCAGGCGATAGAACGGAAAGTGCAGACTTGAATTTTTGAGTGACCGTGCGTCTGAATGCCGAGCTTGTCGATGAAATAACAAGGAGACATAATGCAGTTGCGAGAGCCGCTCCGAAAAAGAGCGCGCGTTTAGGGGCGATAAATCTCATAATGGTTTCTTACTTATGAAATGATTGTATACAGATGATGATGATTGCTACACAACAAACAGCATGATAATGAGAGAGAACGGCTAGAGAACCATGCACGGAATTTGTTTCTCTACTGACGTTCCTGGAAGCGCGTTGCTACGCCTCATTGCTCCATAAGTTCTAACAAAATAACGTCGCTCTTATGCAAAACCGTTCATTCTGCGAACTGAATAAAGATCCCGGTACGTGTGGCAGAACAAGATCTTTTTTCTACACATTGTTCCTTCCAAAGACGAAACTATATGAAATATGGAGAACGAAAATAAGGAATTTCTGCGGCATCCCACAAAAAATCGAGAAATCGCGGGCTATTTCCTGTTGGGTTCATTCGCCCTCGGCGGCGGATTTTTCTGGCCGTCAGTCGCTTGCGGAAGCTCAGGCGATGCAGACGGAATGGGTGCATGAATTGCTCCGGAATCGCTCGATTTCAAGGAATCCGGTTTTGGCGATGCGCCATTCCAATTCGTATTAAAGTAGGTGATCTTGGGCTTGAGAGCATCATAGGAATACTTCATGAATCGTCCCCAGATCGGTGCTGCTGCGCGGCCGCCTTGCCCATCGGCGCTGGTAAAGGTGATTCGTTTGTCGTCAAATCCCACCCATGCTCCTGCCGTATAGAGAGGAGTATAGCCGATAAACCATGCATCTGCATAGTTTTGCGTTGTGCCCGTTTTCCCGGCGGCCGGGTAGTTGAACCATCTACGGATACTCGTGGCCGTTCCGGCATCAACGACACTTTTGAGGCAGATCGTCATCATCTGCGCGATCTTCGGCTCGAAAACGAACTCGAATTCTGGCTTAGACCGATAGATCACCTTTCCGTTTCGGTCTTCCACTCGCAGAATGCCGTACGGTGTAGTCTTGATCCCATCATTGGCGAAGATCGAATACGCGCTCGTCAGTTCCAGCGGACTGACTTCAGCCGTACCTAAGGCAATCGAAGGCACGGCAGGAATATTAGACTTGATCCCCATCCGTTTAGCCAACTTGACGACATCCTGCGCATTGGTCAGATCCATAAGTGCATGGATGGCACAAAGATTGATCGAATGCTGCAGCGCCGTTCTAATCGGATAGGCCCCTCCTACTGCTTCACCCATGTTCCCCGGCTTCCAGATCTTATCTCCATCTTGCATCTCGATCTCTTCATTAGAAACGATGGATTCCGGAGTATACCCTTTCTCAAATGTCGAGGCATAGACGAAGGGCTTGAACGACGAGCCCGGCTGGCGGACGATCTGCGTCGCATGATTAAGCCCGTACCGATGCTCGCGGTAATTCGCACTTCCGACCATTGCAAGGATCTGTCCGGTTTTCGGATCGAGGCACAGGAAGCTTGCCTGCAACCGAGTCTCTCCTTTTTTCACGCTATCGATAAATTTCGGATCGGAGCGGAGTGCCTTTTCGTATTTAACACGCTCGCCATCGCTCTCAAACGTTCGCAGTGCCGAATGCTGCCTGACAGAATGCATGACAAGCGAATCGAGTAGAGGTTTGTGCTGATTCCAATTCCATCGCTTATCGACAATATTCTTCTGGTATTCGGCAACATGTTCATCAACAGCGCGGTTAGCAGCTCGTTGCATCGCTGCATTCAAAGTCGTGTAGACAACGAGTCCGTCCCGATAGAGATCATAGCCGGCAAGCTCGGGCTTCTTGGATAATTCCTGCCGCACCATTTCGACGAAGTGCGGAGCAATGCCCTGATACGTTTTCGATGCCATGACCTTGATCGGATCCTGTTTGATCTTCTCGGCCTTTGCTTTCTCAAGGAATCCGGCATTGACCATATTATCAATGACGGTATTGCGCCGATTGATCGCACGGTCATAATTATCTTCGGGATCGTAATTCTCCGGACCCTTCAGCACTCCGATCAGATACGCACATTGAGCGGGCGTGAGCTTGCTCACATCTTTTCCGAAATAGATCTGGCTTGCCACAGCAACTCCATAGGCTCCTCTTCCGAGATAACATACATTGAGATACATTTCCAGGATCTCATTCTTCGTATGGGTTCGCTCGATCTGGACAGCGCTGACAGCTTCACGCAATTTCCGAAGAACACTTTTTTCCTGCGATAAATAGAGATTCCTGGCAAGCTGCTGCGTGATCGTGCTCGCCCCTTGTTTCGGCGAAAGCGTAACGATATCGGTCCAGACCGCTTTGAAACTTCGCCAGATGTTCATGCCCCAATGATCGTAGAAATCCCTGTCCTCCGTTGCAATGAGTGCATCGATCATCGCCTTGGGGACTTCGCGCAGTTTTACCGTCGTGCGATTCTTAATATAAAATTGATCGATAGGCTCTCCGTCGGAGCTGATGATACGAGTGGCGAGTTCGGGATGCGGGTTTTCGAGTTGGTCTAGGGTGGGTACGCCTTTTAAGGTTGCGATCGTCAGCGCCGTGCCTCCGCCTCCGACAACAATTACGAAAAGCAGGGGCCACTTCCACTTCCGTAAAAAACGGACAAGCTTCTCCCATCCGGTTTCGGGGAATTGAGGCTCGTGAGAGTGCTCCTCGGCTAAGTGATCGTTTGTCGTGTGCTCGTGTTCGTTCACGGATTCAAAAAACTGTTGGTGGTGTGCCGGGTGAGCTCATGCATTTTCGATATGAAACCCCGATTCGTCGAATCTTCCATACGTATAACTCTTCAGCCAGTCGCCCAGATTGATATACCAGCCGTTGCCGATTTGATCTTGCTGAGGCTTATGACGATGCCCCATGATGACGTAATCGAACTTCTCACCGGCGATCTTTTTCTCTGCGAATATACGCAGGCCATCCTGCTTTTGTAACGCATCACGGCTATCCGTGTAGGCGCGGGAGCCGCCACTCATCCGTTCGGCGATCCAGATCCCAATATCCGGATGGATCCACGAAAAGCACCAAAGCAAGCATCTATTCCGAAGTATTTTTCTCAGGATCAGATATCCAGTATCATTAAGCGCTTTCCCATCTCCATGAGCAATATAGAATTTCTTCCCTAGAAGCTCGCGTTCGATATCGCCACTAAAGATCGGAATGTTCAACTCTTCACGAAAATAGGTGCGATGGCCGAAATCGTGATTACCCATCAGGTATTCGACCGGGATCAGCGTGCGGATCTCGGCAAGCATTCCGATCGTGCGAACATGGCGGCGCGGAATGACTTGCCTATACTCAAACCATGAATCGAAAAGATCGCCGACGATAAAGAGATGCTTTGCCTCGCCGCTACGGGCCTCCTGCCTGATCTTCTCCAGCACCACGAGTAAGCGATCTTCCCGCTGCCGGTCAGTAGCGCGGTCGCGCCCGAAGCCGAGATGACAGTCGCTAATAAAATAATAATTGGGCATTTCTCTACGAAAATACGCCGAAGCCATGCCAGATGTGCAGAACTATGCGTCCGATCAATCGCGATGCAAGACTGCCATATGCTCCCCATGATCGCCAATATCAATAGTAGGGCGTGGAGATCGACCTACGCGGATTCAAGCGCGAAGGTTGGTAGGAGCAATGCTGTCAGCGTACGGAATTGGCAACTTTTTCACTCGGCTAGGTAACTATTACAGTCCGGAGTTGTTTTTATGAAGGCAGAAATCATACCAAGCCCAATATCTATGTACCGAACATTCCGTGCCGCATCTCTTATCATAGTAACGATCATTCTTGCGAACCCCCTTCTATCGGGCTGTAGCTCTCCCTGCACATATCCCGATCAGCGGACGGTGAAGATCCGGGTATTTAATGCCATGCCGGATGAGAATCATATCACCGTCTTTCTTAATGGAAAACTCTTCATCAAGGATTTCTCGTACGATCCGCCCGCCACGTTCGGATATTTTTCCACGTATGACGATGGAACTCCGCTAGATGTCGGCTCCGCAATTCCTATTGTCATATCTTCAGACGCAGCAGGAAAGAATATCATTTTGAAGACGACCGTGAACATTGATTTTCATCTCCAGACCCTCGTCGTAATGGGGAAAGGGAGCTTGCCAACCACGAGAAGAGTCCTTCGGCTTGCTGACGACATGCAGGCAACGAAGGCCGGTGTAAATTTTATGCGCTTCGTCCATGCCGTTCCTGATCTTCCAGCCCTCGATATCTACTGGAAGACTAAACCTGACGGCAGTCCGAACGCGACGATCCAATACGGAGTAGAGAATCCGTACCTCGATCTTACCGATGCCGATTTCTTAAAAGTCACCGAAGCCGGCAAACCGAATAATGTTATTTTCAATATCAATACCAAGCCTACGGCATCGCTCACAGGACTCGTACTGACGACGATCGTTCGCGGCGAAAGCAAACCCTACGGACTTGAGAGAATTGTCTCGACCTTTATCCTTTCCGATGACATCAGTGGAATCGGCAATTTTGTTTTCGGATTCGAAACGTTCGGCGTTCGTCTTGTCAATGCTTCTCGAGCCCTGAACCTTAATCTGCTGGTATTAGGCTTTCAGGATAAATTGCCGCGAATCGATTATCCCGGACAGAATGCCGTCGAACATATCGGGCCTGATTCGGTGACGACCTATCTGCCCTTGATGCCAAGCTTCGATAGTCTTGCGCGTTTTTGGTTCGCTGCCGATCTGAATTTCCCGAATGTTGATACGCTTCTCTCATTTAATGCACCGTTCGTGCTTAAGAAGGATCATCGGTATTCCATCATCGCCGTCGAGAATAAGAAATTGAATGAATCGGGCCGATCGATCGATTCGATGATCGTTCTCGACTCGATGACGAATCAGGCGGGGATGGGAAGAGTCCGCGTGATCGATCTCTCGCCCGATCATCCGACGATCAGTTTCAATATGGGAGCCGGGGTGACGACGATGACTAAAAAACAAGTGGCCTTCTTCGATGTTACCCCCGGTAGCAAGACTATCACCTTGAGCGATGGCACCGACACGAAAGATGTCACATTCAATGTCCCCATTGGTACGCCTGTCACAGTTTACCTGATGCCGGCCGTGACATCGAATTCATTCCCGATCAATACATCGAACGATTAGCGATCGCAATTACGAAAGACTCCAAAGGTCAATAGCGGGTTCATTGACCTTTGGAGTTTTGTATTTGAGAGCTCGGTATATTTGCAGATAATATTTCTTTCTTCATCTTCACTTAGCATGGATCAGAACAATCTAAACTTTACGCTCACCGATGACCAGCAGGCAATCCGCAGAATGGCGCGGGAATTTGCAGAAGCGGAGATCAAGCCGCATGTCATGGAGTGGGATGAAGGCCAGATTTTTCCGATGGAAGCGCTTCAGAAGATGGCACAACTTGGTTTTCTTGGAATCATGGTCCCAGCCGAGTTAGGCGGAGCAGGATTGGGCGCGCTGGAGAATTCTATTATCATCGAAGAGATCGCACGCGTATGCCCGGGTGTGGCGTTATCGGTTGCAGCTCATAATGGATTGTGTACAGGGCATATTTTGAAATTCGGCTCCGATGAACTCAAGGCTAAATATATTCCTGCCCTGGCTCGCGGTGAAGTACTGGGAGCATGGGGATTGACCGAGCCAAGTGCTGGAAGCGATGCCGGAGGCACGCAGACCGTCGCAGTCCGCGAAGGCGATCATTATGTTCTCAACGGTTCGAAAAATTTCATCACACACGGCACGTACGGAAAAACGGCCGTCATTATGGCCGTGACCGATCGCTCACAAGGAGCCCATGGCATCAGCGCCTTCGTTCTGGATAAATCGATGCCCGGATTTTCGGCTTCGAAAAAAGAGAACAAGCTCGGCATGAGAGCAAGTGAGACTTCAAGCTTATTGATGGATAACGTAAAAGTCCCTGTAGCCAATCTCATCGGCGGCGAAGGCGAAGGATTCCTGCAAGCGCTTCAGATCTTAGATGGTGGCAGAGTCGGAATCGCCGCACTATCCGTCGGTTGCGCTCAGGGCGCATTTGAAGCGGCCATCAAATACTCGCAAGAGCGCAAACAGTTCGGAAAAGCGATTGCACAGCAGCAGGCAACTCAGTTTAAACTTGCACAGATGGCGATGAAGCTCGATGCTGCACGCTTGCTAACCTACCGAGCCGCATCTCTTCGCGATGCCGGTGAACCGTTCGGCAAAGAGGCGAGCATGGCGAAACTCTACGCCAGCGAGAGCTGCGTTCAAATTTGCGAAGAAGCGATTCAGATCCACGGTGGGTATGGCTATATTAAGGAATTTCCCGTTGAAAAATTCTGGCGTGATTCCAAACTTCTCACCATTGGCGAGGGAACAAGCGAAGTCCAGCGCATGGTCATTGCTCGCCATACAATAAAAGAGTTTAGCGCATAACTGGTGTGAAGCGTGTTCATCTTATCGTTTCGGGCTTGGTCCACGGAGTAGGATTCCGCTATAATACCCGCCGAAAGGCGCGGCTGTCCTCACTAACCGGATTCGTTCGAAACCTTGCCGATGGAAGTGTCGAGATCGAGGCCCAAGGAACGACAGAAGCTCTCGAACGTTTCATACACTGGGCCCATCATGGGCCTGCGAACGCAAAGGTCGAATCCCTCCGCCAGGAAGAGATCGGTGTAATCGAAAACGAATCGGAATTTGTGATACGATAAATCGAATGCTGTTCGATAACAAAACTATTTTCAACGCACTTGCCGAGCAGTATAATGCCTACCGCCCGCATTACCCTCCTCAGGCCTTGCTCTTTCTTGTCACTCTCGGAGAACTCGATCGAACGAGCGACGTTGCCGATATCGGCACAGGTACCGGTCGCATAGCGCTCGAACTTGCAAAATATGTGCGGCTTGTCTATGCCGTCGATACGGCGAACGTGATGCTCGATCAACTGCAGATCACTGCCGAAGAAGAAGGCTTATCGAACATTCGTACTATCGAAGCGCCAGGCGAAGCGACGGGATTGCAAAGCGAATCGCTTGACCTTGTCTCGCTTGCACAAGCGTTTCACTGGATGGATAAGCCATCGGCGCTGAAAGAAGCTTCGCGCATTCTCAAGCCGGAGAAATCACTGGTATTGTTATGGAATCAGGTAACCAATACGAAGGACGATTATTATTCCGAGATCGTCGGACTCATCAAGAAATACAATCCTCACTATAAAGGCGGCGCCGATATTCTGAGTGCGGATTTCGCGGATCATATCAATGCCTCACATCTCTTCAGTCCGCCCGAGCGCTACACGTTTTCTTTCGAAGCGATCTACTCGCCTGAAAATTATATCGGCTTCTTACTTTCGAAATCCTACATCGGCGTAGGAATAGGCTCTTCCGATCTACCCCATTTTATCGAAGGTTCATACCTGGTGCTTAAAGACGCATTCCCCGATGGCAATGTCGTGGAGAAATATGAAACCGTGATGCTTGCGGCACGAAAAAAAGATTGATCGGCGTTCAGAAATATTTTTCAATTGCCTGAGGCAACATTGCCCTCCATGTCGGCCAGTCGTGGCGCCAGGTCTTATCCCAGCATTCGACCCAATTCGGAATATTCTTCTTCCCTAATGCATCTGCCATCTTCCAACTTCCCGAAGGATCTTCATATTCTCCGCTTCCGGTATACATATAGATCTTCTTATTTGTGCGAAGCTGGTGCAACACTTTTTCATCGGTGAGGTTCGGTAAGTAATCCATCGGCGAATTGAAATACACATTATCGTCGAAATACCCTTTCGCATATTCCTTCAGATCGTAAACTCCGCTCATGCCGATCACACCATCGAAAAGATCCGGACGACGAAGCAGCGTGTTCATAGCGTGTAGAGCACCGAATGACACACCCATGGTATAGATCTGAGAGCTCTCGCCCCCAGTCTTCTCCTTAATGTAAGGGTACACTTCGTTAACGATATATTTATTGTATTGCATATGGCGGATAGCCTTCTGCTTCGGATCGATGGTATCGTTCAACCAGCTTTCGGAATTGATAGAGTTGATCGAGTAGCAGCGAATACGTCCGGAATCCAGATGATGCTTGATCGAATCGATCAGATAAAACCGCTCGTACTCTAGAAAATCCGCTGCGGCCGAAGGAAACATCAGGAAGGCAGGGCCTTCAAAACCGTATGAAACGATCGGCATTTCCTTGCCGAGATTGGGACTTTCCCACGAATCGAGAATGCGCTCCATGCGAATTATGAATGTTGTGTGATGAAATGAGAATCGGTTCTTTGATCCTGATTAACAACGACAGATACTCTAAATACATTGAACTTCACTACAAAAATATCGGTATTATAGGCTTCTTAAACGAAAACGGATTTCATGGACGCAATTTCGCAATTTTTTCACACCCTGTTTTCCTCCGACGGCCTGCACCAGATCATTACTAATGGCGGAGTACCGGTGCTCTGCCTGATCATTTTTGCCGAAACAGGATTGCTCATTGGTTTTTTCCTTCCGGGTGATACCCTGCTCATCTCCGCAGGATTACTTTCGGCAACGGGCGTGATCGCTATTGACATAGTTTCGCTGAATCTGCTCCTTGTTGCATCTGCAGTGATCGGCAATTCCGTAGGATACTTCATCGGCGCCAAGGCTGGGAAGAAATTGTTCGAACGGCCGAACTCGCGATACTTCAATCGCGAGCATTTGATCAAGACTCACAATTTCTACGAAAAATACGGCGGGATCACGATGATCCTCGCGCGGTTTGTGCCGATCGTCCGAACATTTGCTCCCGTTGTTGCCGGAACGGCAGAGATGAGCTTGAAGAGATTTACTCTCTTCAATATCATCGGAGCCGTTCTCTGGATTGGTGTTACAACTTCGATCGGATATTTTCTTGCGCGCACATTTCCTGAGATCGAGAAATACTTGCAGCTTGCCGTCGTCGGAGTCGTCATTCTCTCACTCCTGCTTCCGATCATTCAGTGGCTTCGGACCCGGAAGTCTCATTCGACAAACTAATCGAGCGCAGTCTTTAGGATCTTTGCGCACAATTCTTCAAAACTCATGCCCGCAGCTTTCGCAGCTTTGGGTACAAGGCTAGTCTCCGTCATACCCGGAAGTGTGTTGATCTCCAGGCAATAGAATGAGCCATCGGGTTTGAGACGGTAATCGACACGTGCATAACCTCTGCAATCACAGCAACTGTAGACGGTGAGAGCGGACTGCTGGATCTTTTTCGCAAGTTCGGAAGGCAGATCGGCAGGAGCGAAATATTGCGTCATGCCTTTTGTGTACTTATGATGATAGTCGTAAAACCCACCTTCGGGTGCGATCTCCACGATTGGCAGCGGCTCTCCGTCCAGAACAGTAACGGTCAATTCCCTGCCTTCGATAAATTCTTCGATCAATGCACCTTTGGAATATTTCCAGGCAAGCCGGATCCCCGCTTCGAAATCAAAATCAGCTTGCGTGGAAATTGTAAGACCAACCGTCGAGCCCTGATCGTTCGGCTTAACGACAATTCCACCTGGCATTTTTTCTTTCGACTGTTTCATAATGCTCTCGAGCATTTCCGGTGAACTGCTTGAAATGAAACTCCACTTTGGTGTCGGCACGCCTGCGGCTTCGAGCAAGATTTTCGTGTAGGCCTTATCGATCGAAATGGCCGAGGAGCGCGAACCGCTTCCGGTAAATTTTTTCCCAAGAAGTTCAAGCACGGCCTGCACCGTACCATCCTCTCCCGGAACTCCGTGCAAACCGATGACAACAACGTCGGCTTTTCGAACTGCCTGCGAAGTCAAGCTATCGACAAAAACACTTCCCTGACTCAATGCTCCGAGCTCTTCCGGAGTCGGGGCCGTTGCATGAGGCGGAGCAATAGTATATTCCTTTATCCCCATGATCCTTCCGGTTGCCGGATCGAGCAGAGTGACATTATGTCCGAGAGTTTCATACGCTCGAGCCATGGCGTAGCCGGAAAGCAGCGAAATCTCACGCTCCGCGCTCGTTCCGCCGAATAGTACACATAAATCCATAGATTAGAGAATTTAGATTGACAAATGATTTGTTGCAAAACTACTTCAATATTCCGTAAATCACGTGAGAGTCACAACTCGGACCATCGCCGATAAAAAACAGCAGCATGAAAAGATCACGATGCTGACGGCATACGATTATACATTCGCGCGGCTTCTCGATGAGGCCGAGATCGATATGTTGCTTGTAGGCGACTCTCTTTCTAATGTCATTCAGGGTAACGATACTACTCTTCCCGTCACGCTCGATGAGATGATCTATCATACGAAAGCTGTCGTTAAGGGAGCGCGTAATTATTCGATGGTTGTCTGCGATCTTCCATTCATGTCCTACCAGACCAGCGAGAAAGATGGTTTTCGCAATGCCGGACGAGTCATGAAGGAGACCGGAGCAGGCGCAGTGAAGCTCGAAGGCGGAGAGAGGGTTTGCGGAACGGTGAAGCTGATGACTGATAACGGCATTCCTGTCTGCGGACATTTAGGACTGACGCCACAATCGATCAATCAATTCGGTACCTATCGCACACGCGGTACAACTCCGGATGAAGCCGATCGGATCAAGCAGGATGCATTAGCCTTGCAGGATGCCGGAGTCTTTGCCATCGTTCTTGAAAAAATACCGGCAGCGCTGGCAGCGGAGGTTACGAAGATGTTAAAAGTTGCAACGATCGGCATTGGTGCCGGCAATGGCTGTGACGGACAAGTACTGGTGCTTCATGATATGCTGGGCTTGAACGAGGAATTTCATCCGAGATTCGTTCGAAAGTATCTGCGGCTTGCCGAAGAAGTTCGCGGAGCATTCAAAAAGTATGGAGAGGATGTGCGAAGCGGCGGGTTTCCGAGCAAGGAAGAGTCGTACTGATCTTTCGTCATTACTCGAGAATTTCGATCCTGTTTCCGAAAGGATCCGAGATGTAGAACCGGCGCACCTTGGGTAACGCCGTATCCGGAGTGATTACGAAACCTTTTGCAGTCAAGTGCTTTTCTAATACATCGATATCGCCTGTTCGAAACGCCGGATGTGCTTTTTTGGCGGGACGAAAATCTTCCTCTATCCCCAGATGCAGTTCGGCTTGGGCCGACCTGAACCAACAACCTCCGCGCGAGCGCAGCGGCTCGGGTTTTGGTATCTCCTCAAAGCCGAGGATATCGCAGTAAAATCGGCGCGCTTCGGATTCACCCCCGGATGGCATTGCCAGCTGAACATGATCGAGAGATAGGATGTGCATTCGGATACTAATAAAACGTAGAAGAAAAACTTTTCCCGTGGTATTTTCGTGCCGCCGGTGATCACACACGCCCGAAGCAAGAACAAACTAAATGAAAGCAATAATCATGGCAGGGGGTTTTGGAACAAGGCTTCGTCCTCTGACGATGAGCATTCCCAAGCCGATGGTGCCGCTTATGAACAAGCCGATGATGGAGCATATCGTGAACCTGCTTAAAGAGCATGATATTCGCGATCTTACTTCATTGCTGTTCTTCCAACCCGATGCGATCACATCTTATTTTGGCGATGGCAGCGCCTTCGGAGTCCACATGCGCTATACTCGCGCCGAAGCCGATTACGGAACTGCCGGAAGTGTTCGCAACGCGACGGAACAATACGGCATCAAAGAGCGCATCATCATTATCAGCGGAGATGTCCTGACCGATTTTAACTTAAGCGAGGCCATAGCTTTTCATGAGAAGAAGAAGGCAAAGGCGACCATCGTTCTGACTCGCGTGAAGAATCCTCTCCAATATGGAGTTGTCATTACCGAAGAAGATGGACGCGTTGCGCGGTTTCTTGAAAAACCATCGTGGGGTGAGGTCTTCAGCGATACCATCAATACCGGAATTTATATCCTCGAACCCGAAGCCTTCGAACGCATCCCTTACCGCCGCGAACACGATTTCAGCAAAGATCTTTTTCCGCTGCTGCTCGATGAAAATGCGGGACTCTACGGCTATGTCGCTTCCGGGTACTGGCGCGACATCGGTAATTTGATCGAATACCACGAAGCGCATCTTGATGCACTCAGCGGAAGAGTACAGCTTCACACCGATGGCCAGGAGCGCGGCAATGCAATGATCGGCGATGGAGCAGAAGTCGAAGGAGTCGAGTTCTACGGCCAGAATGTCATAGGTAAGAATGTCAAGATCGCTCCTGGCTGCAGAGTTCTCAACAGTGTGATCGGAACGGGTACGACGATCGCAAGCGGTGCAATGATCGAAGACACCGTCATGTGGGATCACGTGACGATCGGTGAGCTTGCTTATACAAATCATTCTGTGATCTGCTCCAATTCGACGATCGGAGCTGAAGCAAAGATCCATGAGCATGTCTTCATCGGCGAGCGCTGCCAGGTCGGTGAAAAAGCAGAGATCATGCCGAACGTCAAGCTCTGGCCGCAAAAACAGATCGAGAGCGGCTCGATCCTGCATACAAGTCTTGTTCTGGAAGACCGGTGGTCGAAAGCACTCTTCACAAATTCCCGAATTTCCGGAGCATCGAATATCGAGATCACTCCGGAGTTCACTGCAAAAGTTGGCGCTTCGCTCGGAGCACTGGTCGGAATGGGGCAATACGCCGTTGTCTCTCGTGATAGCGATCCTGGATCTCGCGTCATTGCACGCGCGTTAACGAGCGGCTTAATGAGCGCAGGCGTGAATGTGCGCGATCTCG
This sequence comes from Bacteroidota bacterium, assembly GCA_030706385.1. GTDB lineage: Bacteria > Bacteroidota > Ignavibacteria > Palsa-1295 > Palsa-1295 > PALSA-1296. Next base: position 19,232 of record JAUZOQ010000025.1, read on the forward strand.
AGCAAACGCCGATACCGCTAACCCGACACGATCTGCTCAATGGCCGGCAGGCCGCCGGAATCCACATAAGGAAAAATCCGTACGAGAAGCGCCGCTCCGATCTGATCTTCTTCGATTCCGATGGAAAAGATCTGACATCCACCAAGGGAAAGACCATTGAGCGCTATTTCTTCGGTGAAGATTTTCCGAGAGCGCCGTTCGATAAAGTTGGAACGATCGAATTTCCCGTGCGCACCGGAGAGGCTTACCGGAAGAATTTTCTCAAATCCGTAAATACGGAGATCATCAGTAAGGCAAAATTCCGCATCGCGATCGATTATGCCTTTGGTATTACTTCGACGATCTTCCCGAATATTCTGGGCACACTTGGTGTCGAAGTCGTATCCTTGAATGCATACCTGGAGCCGACACGGCTAACACGTGCAAAGGAAGAATTCAAACGCTCGACCGAGCAGCTTAAAAGCATCGTGACCTCACTGAATTATGACGTTGGATTTATTCTCGATTCAGGTGGGGAGCGAATTTCTGTCGTCGATGAGAATGGCGAATTCCATCATAATCAGAATTTGCTCACGCTCGTGACGAAATTTTTTCTCGAAAGCCGGGTCCGCGAAGGCAAGCCTATAAAGAAGATCGCCGTACCGATATCGGCATCGAACGAGATCGAAACCGTTGCAAAATCCTACGGAGTCGAAGTTACGTATACAAAGAATTCTCATGCAGCGATGATGGTCGCTTCGAACAAGGCGAATATCGGCTTTGTCGGCGGCACGCGTGGCGGCTTTATCTTCCCCGATTACTTTTTTGCCGTCGATGGAATGTACTCGACGACAAAACTGCTCGAAATGATGGCGCGGACAGGAATCAAGATCGGCGAGATCGCCAAAGATCTTCCGCATCGCCACCAGGCGCGGCGCCAGGCGTTCTGCCCGCCCGATCAGCTCGGCACCGTAATGCGCAAAGCGATGGAGCATACCAAGGGAATGGATAGAACGCTCGTCGATGGAATTCGTTTTTCTCCCATAGCCGGTAATTCGGCATGGGTTCTTGTCATTCCCGAGAAGGAGCGTCCGTACTGCGAGATTCTGGCCGATGCCGATTCTCAAGAGACTGCGGATGTTTTGGCAGAGGAGTACTCAGCGCAAGTATATGAATGGAGAAAGAGTGTCATTTAATAGAGGAGGATTACCTATGAAAAATGCATACCTAATAATCATTACTCTTATGCTTATTCCGATCATCTCGCATGCGCAGCATAGCTGCTGCATCCCCGATGCAAATGCGAAGTTTGCTTCCTTCGCAGCCGAAGCGGAGTTCATTAGAGCGCATGATCTACCGCTTCCCTATCACGGAGAGAGTCTTGCCGGTACGATGATCTCTTTTCCCTGCGCAAGCGGAGCAAACGGCTCGGCATATTTAGCTGCTTCTGATAAGCATCCGAATAAAGTCATTCTCATGTTCCATGAGTTCTGGGGATTGAACGACTACATTAAATCCGAAGCGGATAACCTCAGCAAAGAACTTGGCGTTACCGTTTGCGCCATCGATCTCTACGACGGCAAAGTTGCAACAACTCGCGAGGATGCGTCGAAATATTTGCAGGCACTTACTTCCGATCGTGGCAATGCCCTTATCGATGGGGCAGTCACCTACTTTGGCAAGAACGTCCGGTTCGGGACGATCGGCTGGTGTATGGGGGGAACCTGGAGCCAACAGGCTGCGATTCGTGCCGGATCGCAGAGCGATGCATGTGTCATCTATTACGGAATGCCGGAAACCGATCAGGCTAAACTGAAGGAAATGCATGCTCACGTACTCGGCATCTTCGGGAATAAGGATAAATGGATCAGCCCGAAAGTCGTTAGCGACTATAAGGAAGCAATGAAGAAGGCCGGCAAAAAGCTGATTGTTCACTCCTACGAAGCCGATCATGCTTTTGCTAATCCAAGCAATCCTAATCACGATAAAGCTGCGACGGAGGAAGCCCATAAGTTTACGATTGCATTCTTCAAGAGGGAGATGCAGCTGTTCCAATGACGATCACCGAACTCGGAATCATTACGGCTTCGAACGGCCTCGCTTTAACGGACGGACAACTCGGGAAGCTCAGCGATTATGCTGGGCTTCTTCGCGCTAAGAATCAGGTCGTCAACCTTATCTCCCGGAAAGACGAGGAAAATATTCTCTCCAAACATCTTCTTCATTCGCTTACGCTCGTTCTGCCTAAGGTAACCCTAGCTGGCATCGGTCAGGGATCTCGTGTCTTCGATCTCGGAACCGGCGGCGGGTTGCCCGGAATTCCACTAAAGATCGCTCGCCCGGATCTATCACTTCTGCTCTGCGATTCGATCCTGAAAAAGATCACCGCTGTTTCAGAAATGGTGCGAGATCTGGGGCTTTCTACTATTTCTGCGATCACCGATCGAGCCGAGAATCTCGCAACGCGAAGCGAGCATAAGCAGCGATATGATTATGTTGTTACTCGCGCTGTTGCACCGTTAGATGAACTGGCACAGTGGTCGCGTGGACTCTTGAAGCCAAAAGGCATTCTGCTCTGCCTTAAGGGCGGAGATCTCCGATCGGAAATGGAGCAAGCACAGCGGCTGAAATTTATCACTTCCGTAGAAGAGGCAAACCTTACCCTCGAAGGCTTCGATGAATTTCTGCAAGAGGAAAAGAAGATCGTACGTGTTACGATGGTGTAATAATTCGTGCCATTAGATGAAAACCGTAACTTTCTGTTTTGCCACCCATAACCATCAGCCGATCGGTAATTTCGGTTATGTCATCGAAGAGGCATATGAGAAATCCTATCTCCCTTTTTTTCAGCTCGCAGAAAAATTCAATATTCGATTCGCAACTCATTTCTCCGGTATCTTGCTTGAGTGGCTCATCAAGAACCATCCGGAGCAGTTGAAAGTACTGCGGTCATTGAGTGAGAGCGGACGACTTGAGATAATTTCCGGCGGATATTACGAACCCATTCTCTCTGTGTTTTCCGAACATGACCGCATAGCGCAGATCCACAAACTTTCTGCCTTGGTAGGCTCCAGCTTCGGATCGAAACCTTCCGGTCTCTGGCTGGCCGAACGAATTTGGGAGCAGCAACTGGCCTCTTCGCTTTTCGATGCCGGAATAGAGTATACCATCCTTGATGACACCCATTTCCGCGGAGCCGGTTTGGATGATAACGATCTTACAGGTTACTATGAGACCGAAGACCAGGGAAAACCTCTGGCCATCTTTCCGATCTCAAAAGCATTGCGCTACACCATACCTTTTGCAGCAGTCGATGAAACGATCGCCATTTTACGTGATGCTGCGACAGAAAAAGGAAATAATATCATTACCTTTGCCGATGACGGAGAAAAATTCGGCGTCTGGCCGAATACGTTCGATCATGTCTATAAAGATGGATGGCTGGAAGAATTTTTTCGGAAGTTGGAAGAGAATTCATCCTGGCTCAATACGATGACGTTTTCCGAAGCACTGCGCTCATTTCCGCCGAAGGGTAAGATCTACCTTCCAAGCGGCAGTTACGCCGAGATGATGGAGTGGTCCCTCCCATCGGCAGATGCCGTGCTCAAGTATGAGGCCTTCGTCAGATCTCTATCGGAGAATAAAGAAGAGTGGAAAAAATACCAGCAGTTCGTGCGCGGAGGCTTTTGGAGAAATTTCTTCGTGAAATATCCTGAGTCCGATCATCTTCATAAGCGAGTCTTGAATGTGAGTGATCGATTTGCCTCGGCAAAGCAATCGCTCAAGAAGTCGAAGAAATTTCAGGAAGCCTACGATCATCTTCTCGCAGCTCAGTGCAACGATCCATACTGGCACGGAGTATTCGGCGGCATCTATCTTGCAAATCTGCGCCATGAAGTATACTCTCATCTCATTGCCTCAGAGACTGCGATCGATAGTTTCGAGAAGAGACTGTCTGTTTCGGTGGAATTGAGCGATCACCAGGCAAATTCATCCGGCTATGTAGCGCTCAAGAATACATATTTTTCGATTTTCATCGATCCGAGTCGCGGCGGAGCGATCAGCGAGATAGATTACAGACCCAAGGCATTCAATCTCTCGAATTTTATTGACCGGCAACGCGAACCCTCCCATGAAAAACTCACCACTGCTGTGGAATCAGGTTCAGCCGAAAGCCCATCGAAATCCATTCATGAGTTAGTCCTTACCAAAGAAAAAAATCTTGAAAGCCACCTCATCTATGATTGGTACAGGCACGGATCCTTCATCGATCACTTCCTGAGCAAAGATGCGAAGTTAGAAGATCTGCAAGCGATGACATTTCTGGAGCACGGTGATTTCTTCAAAGCAAATGTTGTTCCGATCCTTGAGGAGCCTGAAGGAATGGCCGGAGTGCGATTCCGACATAGAGGAAATTACTTTATCAACGAAGTTTCTCACCCGATTACAATAGAAAAATCTCTTCGCTTGGAAGAAGATTCGAATACTATTTTCGCTTCCATCTCGATCACTAATAATTCCGATGTCGAACTGCCCATGCGCTATGGCTCAGAGTGGACATTTGGTATGCTTGCCGGTGATGCCGACGATCGATACTATAGCTCTCCGGGCGTGAGTATTCGGAGTAAGAAAATGAACAGTACCGGAGAGATCCATAATGCATCGGAGCTTTCTCTCACCGATGAATGGACTGGCTTCACACTTTCGATAACTGCAGACCAGCCCTGCACATTCTGGCGAACTCCGATTCAAACTGTTTCCTTAAGTGAAGCCGGGTTCGAGAGAGTCTATCAAGGGTCAATAATCTTTGCCCTCTGGGATTTCTCCTTAAAACCGGGTGAGTCAAGGGACATTGCGCTTTCGATCGGTGTTACAGAATTACAGACACATGCACTGCATTAACCTCTTCCGGTGAGAATCTAGGGGTAAGCAGACCAAAGCTCAGATTCAGTGAAATATTTTCTAATCTCCGTATTCTTTATTTTTCAATCAGTTAGCTTTGCCCAGACAAAGAGCACCGGCGCATCTGCTTCTCCAAAAACGCCAGACAGCCTTCCTCCGGTGATCACCAGTTCGAAAGCAGCGGTTAATCCCACCGGAGCCAAATCGCTACCGCGATCATTCGATGTTCAGCCGCAGGAAATTGATTGGGCGAGGTTCGGAATTGCTACCGGAATTCTTGCTGCTTCAGTGACGGGATTGCATATCTTGCAGAACAATGCCTGGTGGGCCAATCAGCGCGGGCCTTTTCATATTGAAGATGATCCGGACTATAAAGATAATTTCGACAAGTTCGGCCATGGCTTCGGCGGGTATTACACCAGTCATTTCTTCTACGAAGCCTATACCTGGACGGGCATGGATAGCTCCCAAGCAACCGTACTGGCCGGCATCTGCGGCGCGATGTACGAATTTTATGTTGAGATCGAAGATGGCTTTGCAAAAGGATGGGGCTTTTCTCCCGGTGATGCGAAAGCCGATATTGCCGGAGCGGCGTTTTACGTATTGCGCAATAGGATCGATTTCCTGAGAAATTTTCAATACAAGTGGTTCTACTTTCCAAGCTCTCAGTATTTGCACAATCGACCGGATATTCCGGGACAAGCGCTCAGTCCTCTTGATGACTATGGCGGGCAAACATATTGGATGGCTGTCGATATTCATCGGATGCTGCCACAAGATGCGAAGCAGTACTGGCCGGCCTGGTTGAATTTAGCTTTTGGTATTGGAGGATGGAATCTGGATTCCGTCGATCCCGACCCCGCCCATGCTTTTGCCGATAGAAAGCGAGCCTATTTTATCGGCTTGGATTTCAACCTCGAAAGGATCATTCCCGAGTCCAATATTGGCATCATCAATTTCATCCGGCGCGGTCTTTCGTATTGGCGCTTCCCTGCTCCGGCATTCAGGATTTCACCGGATCCGAGGTTCTTTATTCTCTTCCCGCTTCAGATGTCCATCGGATGAGATGCCACTAGAGCGAATTTCCGTCATTATCCCGACACGTAACGAAGAAAAACTTCTTGGCAGCTGCCTCGATCAATTTACTCCGGAAATAAAAAAACAATTTGGGATCGAAGTCATTGTAAGCGATGGCGGCTCCTCCGATTCAACTCTTGCAATTGCTGCAAGGAGCGCCGATAAGGTATTGCAGTTTGAAGACTCAGGAAAGCGGCAGACTATTGCAGGCGGCCGTAACTCCGGTGCCCAACATGCAAAAGGAAATATTTTTGTCTTCCTCAATGCCGATACTCAGATCCCGCGGATATCAAAATTCTTCGAGCGCATTTCCCGGCATATGAATGCCGATCCATCGCTGGTGGCTCTGGCAGTGAAAGTTCAGGTTATGCCCGAAGATCGTACCATCACAGACCGACTCTTTCACGGATTCTTCAATCAGTATGTTCGCGTCTTGAATTTTTTTGGAATGGGAATGGGACGCGGCGAATGTCAGATAGTACTGCGATCGGCATTTGAAAAAATCGGCGGCTATAATGAATCGCTAGCAGCAGGAGAAGATTTCGATCTCTACAAGCGCCTCCATGAATTAGGAAAAATTCGGTTCGATGGCAAACTCCTTGTCTATGAATCTCCACGCCGCTATAGGAAATATGGATATGCAAAAGTCTATGGGCAATGGATCAGGAACGGCGTATCCGTTCTCTTCAGGAAAAAAGCATCGAGTGAAATTTGGGAAGAGGTCCGATAAGTTGGCCGGCTTAAAACCGTTGGTAGCATTTCACCTGCACATCGAACTCGGCAGGTTTGGGAATACCTAATCCGAAATCCAGACCGAAGGTCAGGTCGACTCCGAAATTCGAACCGGCTCCGCCGGGTGTAGTCATGATTCCGATGGCCGGCGAAATAAGCGCTGCACTGTGAATACCACCGACGGTCGAAGGAGATTCGGCCGAATAAATACCGTAATAGCCAAGACGAACCACAGGCTGTATTATCCCATTGAATATCGAAAGCGGCGACCACCCAAGCTGCAAACCAAGTGATTTCGGCGAACTGAAGATCTGCGAAAAATTCGACGGGTTGTCGTAAGCGAGATACGGTGCGCTGTTCGAATAGAGAAGGCCGTAGGAAAGATCGAGGGTCAGCGAAGGAACATTCGATTCCACTCCGACAAAGAGATTCAATCCGGAGCTATGCCCAAACCCAGCACCTACACGGTAACGCAGCCCTGCAATGACATTGCCTTGCGTTGCATCGACCTTTGTTTTTAATTCTTCCTTCTCTCGTGAAACCTGAGTAAGCGTTGCTTCCAGCCGATCGGTCTTTACCTTTTCGACATTATAGGCCATGTTCAACTCTTGCAAAGCTTTTTGCGCGCTTTCCTTTTTACCGCCTACTTCAAGAGTATCGGCATTGGCGATCGAAACACCGTTGCCAACAAGCATCGGCGATTTTTTCTCAAAACTTTTTGTCTCGTCGAACAGTACTTTGCCGGATCCAACCTCTTTTGCCGTGATGCGGTATTGGTAAGTGCCATTCGGATACGGCTTCATATCATGCTCGGCAAGGTAATCGGCCGGACGCATGACGGAGTCGATAAGCGTTAGCGGATGCGCCGGATCGACAACGGAAAGAAGATCGACCTTCACTGCCGAAGTTCTGGCAACCGTATAGGGAATCGAAAGGCGCGACGATTGCATGGAGAGATCGGCCTTGCCCAATGCATACTTCAAGCGTTCGCCATTAAGAATGATATCTTCCTTAAAATGACGAGCGAAATCTTCATAGAAATTTAGGACTTCGTTATCGTCGATCTTGAATATATAGGTCTGCCTGTCAGGAGGAGTGTTCTCCAGACGCAGGCGGATCGGATCACCGGGCCTGGCAGTAAATTCTTTTGCGTAGCGTTCGAACTTCTTTTCGCTCTCGCTTCGATTCGATTCGATGGCGCGCTCAATGATCACATAATAATGGATCGAATCGCTCTTTGCATCTTTCGCTTTCGGAAGCGGAAGGATTCCCAGCGATACAGTATAGGATGCTTCATCGCCGGAAAGAACTTTGGAGAGATTGCTCACCAGTGGCAAGGCCAGAGGCGTGCGTGCAGACCCAACAAAATACATTACCGATTGCGGAGAAGTCTTGACCGTATCGGTCCTCTCGCGCCCTTCGGCAGAGAATGACATGTACCGCGGTTCGAGATGGAAACTTGCTTCGTGCAAGACGATCTCACCGGTCGGTGCATCGGTGCGAACGTAATTGGCTTCAAGTTTCAGGAGTTCGGGATCGGGCGCGGCGCTATACTTCGCACGTTCGGTTTCAAGCCGCTCGTGCATGAGATCATCGATGCTTTTGATATACTCCTGCGAGCGTTGAGAGCGCACGGGAGTATCGTATTTCTGAGGCGAGTCCTGATTCTGAGCAAAAAGGCTTCCGGCACAAACGATCATGACAAAAGCCACAAGCATAGTAGCTATGCTTGCGGCTGTTATCAGTTGTTTTGTTGTCTCGGGTTCTTTTTTCACTTTTCACCAACTCTTTCGCTTCTATCCTCTAACAGAATGGAAGAGGAGTAAGAAAGAGAAAACCAAAATCAGAGCTTACATTCTATCTTGTTGAGTCACTTCAACAACGGGTGTAGCTTTGATGAGCTTCACATACCGGTGTGAGATCATGATATCTGCCGGATCCGCTTTCGTCTGTTCTGCCTGAGGCGTTTCGGCCTGGTTCATTGAGTTTGTTGCCAGGTCAGAAGAGTGCTCGCTCTTAACTACCTCTGCATTCTTCTTGATCGGAAGGCTGGATGAAGCAGCCGGGTGGGTAACAGGAGTAGAAGCTACTGCAAGTGGAGCCTGCTGCGGCGCGATCAGCTCTTGGGCCGGCGGAGCTGTTTGCTCCGGCGTTACCGAGCGATGCGTAGGAACAGGGACTTGCGTGATCTGTTCGTTCTTTCCTGCAAAATCAAACCACAGGAAGGCAAGTAATGCGGCAAATGCAAATCCGATCGATGCGCGCTTCGCCCACATGAACTTAATGCTTCGCTGAGCCGGAATGCTGCGCACGGGCGCGGCGTTCGGAGCAGGAGCTGCGGTGCGAACTGCTTTGCGTGAAGTTGCAAGCGAATCGGCAAGCATCTTTTTCGTACGGTCGTCAACTTTCTGGCTGAGCATAAAGCGCGAATCGGCACGGCTCGACGCCATGGCCTTTCCGAGTGCAGCATATTCAGCGGTGGCGCGCACGAGCGTTGGCTCGGCACGAAGCTCTTCTTTGAACTCCGGACTTACATGAAGTTCACCGTCTAAATAAGCGACGATGTGCTCATCGGTAATTCGGGGGTATTGTTTCATATACTATATCTCTTCGTCTATATCTGCTATGGTTTCCTTCGCAGAGTACTCCTTCCCCAATACGGGGCTTAAAACTTTTCTGAGCCTTTTCTTTGCTCTGAACACTCGAATGCGAATGGTCGAGAGCGATGTTCCGGTCAACTTGCCGATCTCTTCGTAGGTCAACCCTTCATATTCGCTGAGCATCAATGCTTCGCGATAGGTCTCCGGCAGTTCGGCTATTGCTGCAAGCAAGAGATTCGTCTGTTCCTTCTGCGTCAGGATCTCAAGCGGATCGTCCGATCGCTTGACATTGCTTTGCCCGTTCAGCGCATCATCTTCGGTCAGATTGTCGGGATCGACCATCGAGCCGGAAGAGAGATTATTTCGCAATCCGCGCTTTTTCGAACTCAGGCAGGTATTACGGGTCACCGTAAAGATCCATGCCCGGAATTCGCCGGAAACAAACGTGTGACGGTACTGGGAAACCCGTAGAAAAACTTCCTGAAACGTATCCTCTACCAATTCTTCGGGAAGCCCTGCCGATAGCAGTACCTTCGCACAGTACGAATAGACACTGGACTTATATCTCTCATAGAGAATAAAAAACGCAGCATCTTCACCTTTTTGGTAGCGGAAAAAACACTCTTCGTCGTTTTCCGCAGTTTGGCCCTTCTTATCAATGAACTGATCCGAAAAAGATCTTGCAACTCCTTGCCGCTTCTTATATTGCCCATTGGCAAAGAAACGAGACTTCGGAACTTCCGCTATTTCACGAAGTTCTGCCCCGATGATATCATCCGTTTCGGGAAGCTCACCGGAGAAAGCCTGCTCAGATGTAGGAAAGTCTTCGATCGGCATGAACGCATTTTGAGACCCCTCAAATAAGTCCCTTGTTTGATCAACGCTTGCCCCCCTCCTTTCCTCATCCTTCAGAGGCTTGCTTTCTTCGTTATAAGAACTTTGCGACACAGGAATAATTACACCTCTAAGCTAAAGAATCAGAAAAAAAACTCTCGATTTCGATAAGAAATCGCAGATTGACACAAGTAAATTCAGGCGTGTGGAAAAGTGGATAAGAATGGGGATAAGTACAACTCATTCTCCCTCTTCTTTCATCTTTTCTCTAAAGAACGTGGGGGGCGTGAAGTTAGTGACAAACTCGATCAAAGGGCGGCAAAGATTTCCTGGATCTTCTCTGAAGAATACCCGGCTGCCAGAGCAAGCATGAGTTTGATCCTGGCCTTCGGTCCGGTAAGATAGGGAGCAAAGATGCAACCGATCCTCTCAAGTTCAAGCCCGGCACCCTCATACGCATAATATGGCCGTACCGGTCCGCTAAAACAGCGGCTAGTGATGACAACAGGGATCTTCATCTCGCAAGCACGAGCAATGCCATTCATTACTCCAGGAGGGACATTCCCTTGGCCCATGGCTTCGACGACGATACCTTTTGCTCCGGAATCGATTGCTGCTCTGAAAAATAGATCGCCCATACCCGCATAGGTCTTCAGGAGCTCGACATGCGGAAGTTCAACTTCATCATCGACCGGAATAGCCATGTGTGAGTTCGAGGCTCGAAGTTTGGTCGGCGCTTCGCAGGCAAGGACATTCACTCTGCCCAACGGACCAAGATCGGGCGATACGAACGTATCGGTCCGCGTTGTATGCGATTTCGTCACTTGCGTCGAGCTATGGATCGTGCCATTCATGACGACGACAACTCCTTCACCGATAAATTCCTTCGAGGCTGCGACTGCAACGGCATCGATCAGATTTCTTCCTCCATCCCATCCTACATCGAGGGAGTGATGCATCGCTCCGGTGAAGACGACGGGCACATGGTCTCCGATAGCTACATCCAGGAAGTAGGCACTTTCCTCCATCGAATCGGTACCGTGCGTGATCACGACTCCATCGGAGTGATCGCTGACGGCACGGACAAAATCTGCCAAGGTCAGCATCATCTCCGGAGAGATGTGCGGCCCCGGAAGTGTTGCGAAGTCGAACACTTCGATCTCAACATTGGGCAAGTATGCTGCAAGTTCAGGAATGCGCTCGAGAATTTCCTTGCCGCGCAATGCCGGAATAGGGCCAGCCTTCTTATCCGAAGTTACAGCTATCGTACCTCCGGTGAAAACGATTGCAACACGAGAGCGAATATCTGACAGCGCTGACTGAGTCGTTTTGGGTTCGATGAGTGAAAGTGATTCGGTGACAATAGCCATACTCAAATTGGGGAAATAATTAACCCAATCATTGAACCACAAGAATCCGAGGAGAAATCCCGCAACTATTGGAATAATTGTCAAGTTATTTTCTAACTTCACACGAAATTTTCACTTCAGATAAACACCGCATGCTAACTCCGATCCTTTTACTTGTTATTTCAAATACGTTTATGACCATTGCATGGTACGGACATCTTCGCTATACTTCGAAGCCGTTATGGATCGTCATCCTTGTCAGTTGGGGAATAGCCTTCTTCGAATACTGCTTTCAAGTACCGGCGAACCGCTTGGGCTATGGAATATTTACCGCCACGCAACTGAAGATCGTTGCTGAAGTCCTCTCCCTTTCGATCTTCATGGTCTTTGCGTTCTTCTATCTCGATGAGCCGATCAAATGGAATTACATCGTTAGTTTCCTTCTGATCATTGGTGCCGTGGTTTTTGCATTTGCTTTTAAGTAAACAATTCCGATCAATGCGTGTTTGAAATGAACAAATACAATCACCGTAATGCCATCATCGAATCCCCGTTTTCAAAGTGCTGATAGTATGAATATTGATAATGAATTCGAGCAAACGCTGCGCCCGAAAGCATTCGATGATTTTGCCGGACAGCCTTCGATCGTCGAGAATCTCCGCGTCTTCATTCAAGCAGCCAAACAACGAGGCGAAGCGCTCGATCATGCGCTTTTTACCGGGCCTCCAGGTCTTGGAAAGACCACGCTTGCCAATATTATCGCTTCCGAGATGGGCTCCAACATCAAGACGACGTCCGGCCCCGTTCTTGAACGCCCGGGCGATCTTGCCGGACTTCTGACCAATCTCGAAGAAGGCGATGTGCTGTTCATCGATGAGATCCATCGGCTTTCGGCTGCAGTTGAAGAATATCTGTACTCAGCGATGGAAGACTACCGCCTCGATATCATGATCGATTCGGGACCTTCGGCACGATCGGTGCAGATCGAGTTGAAACCGTTCACTCTCGTCGGAGCGACAACACGTGCCGGCCTGCTCTCGGCTCCGCTTCGTTCACGGTTCGGAATCACGAACCGTTTGGATTATTACGACGCAGCAATTCTCGAACAGATCATCGCTCGCAGCGCGCGCATCATCGGAATCGAAGCCGAAAGTGCAGGGATGGCCGAACTTGCACGTCGTTCGCGCGGCACACCTCGCATTGCCAATCGTCTGCTTCATCGCACACGGGATTTCGCTCAGGTCAAAGGCTCCGGAATGATCACACGAGAGATCGCCATGATCGCCCTCGAAGCATTGGAAGTCGATGAACACGGACTTGATGAGATGGATAAGCGCATCTTGCTCACGATCATCGAAAAATTTGGCGGAGGCCCGGTTGGAGTGAATACGATTGCTGTCAGTGTCGGTGAAGAGGGCGGCACGATCGAAGAAGTCTACGAACCATTCCTGATCCAGGAAGGATTCTTGAAACGTACTCCTCGCGGCAGAGAGGTGACGGAACTTGCATATCGCCACTTCGGACTCGAAAAGAAAAAACAGGATAACGGATTATTTGACGCTCCGTAAGCTTTTTCTCTAAGGCCGTTGTGCACTCAATCGTACGGGAGTTGATTTTCTGCGAACCAAAGAAATTTTGTGAAATGTTACTAATCAGTAACATTCACCGTATCTATGGGCAAGAAAACCGCCGCCTCACTGCCTCCTCCCCAGATAAGTGAGACCGTTGCTTCAACCAATAGCAGCACACCGAATCCCCGCAGAAAGAATCCGACAAAACCCAAGCAAAAAGGGCCTCAAGAATCTATGGCCAAATCCGCAAGCGACGAATCTCAGTTTGCGATTGAGACGCTCCGGAAATCAGAGTCGACCCTTCGTGCATTGATCGAAAATGCAAAAGATGCATTCATACTATTTAGCCGCGAGGGTAAAGTCCTGGCCTTTAATCAGGTTGCAGTAAACCTCTACAGAAAGCAAAACAAAAGGGAGATCACCGAAGGCAGCAGTATTTACGATCTCGTAATTCCCTCTCGCCATGAAGACACCAGGAAGATTTTCGATCGAGTACTTACCGGACAAACATTCGAACGAATCGTAAATCATATTTCCGATGACGGAAAGAAATATTCCTTCAAACGATTTTTCAATCCGGTCACTTCGGAGGATGGATCTGTCTATGCTATTGCAAATACGATCAGCGATATCACTGCCGAAGTAGAAGCAGCAGAAGCGATCCGCAATTCCGAAGCGAATCTTCGTGCACTCTTCGATAATGCCCAACATGGTTTTGCATTGATCGATCGATCTGCAAAGATCCTCGCATTCAACAAGATGTTCGATGACATTTTTTCCTTAGCATCAGCAAAGAGACCAATGGTAGGCAGTTCGCTCTTCGATCTCTTACGGGAAGAACACATTCCGATCATGAGAGAGACTGTTGCGCAAGTTCTAACGGGAAAAGTATTCGACCGCACGACCCCTCTTCAAAAACCCGATGGAAGTATTTTTTGGGCTCGCGGTTCGTATAGTCCGGTCAAGGATAACTCCGGTAATATCATCGGTGTGTGCATCGGTACCACGGACGTTACCAAGGAAATTGGTGCACAAGCTGCTATCAGGGAATCCGAGGCAAATCTTCGCGCGCTCTTCGATAATACGAAAGAGGGCTTCGTGCTGATCGATCTAAATTCGACGATCCTCGCATTCAATCATGCTGCCGGTTACCTCTATGAGGAGGTCATTGGCAAAACCCTCACTGTCGGAAAAGGCGTCTCCGAAGTTCTTGGCCGCCAATTAGGAGAATACATGCGTACGGCATTCGATACGGTTCTGGCAGGCGGTTCGATCGAACGAACATCGAAACAGACTGCGACTGACGGAAAAACCTATTGGCTGCGCGGCAATTACAATGCTGTGCGATCTTCCGAAGGCGCGATCATCGGCATCTGCATCGGGATCTCCGATATTAGTGCCGAAGTCGAAGCCGGTGCTTATGTATCGCAGCTTGCAGCCATCGTCGAATCCAGCAACGATGCGATTATCGGAAAGACACTCGAGGGAATAGTCACGAGTTGGAATTTCGGCGCCGAGAAGATATTCGGCTATACTGCGAAGGAAATGCTCGGAAGATCGATCACGACTTTGATCCCTCGCGAACGGCTTGAGGAAGAGCAGCAGATCCTCGAAAAAATTTCTCGCGGTGAAAAGATCGAGCAGTTCACTACTACGCGCATCACCAGATCAGGAGAGCAACTTATCGTTTCAGTTACGATCTCGCCGATCCGGAACCGTGATGGCGTTATCATCGGAGCCTCGAAGATCGCCAGAGATATTACCGAGCAGAACCGTCTGAATAACAAGATCCGTGAAAGTGAGAAGCGATTCCGTACGGTAGCTGATACTGCTCCGATTCTCATTTGGATGAGTGATGAAAGCGATCACGTTGATTTTCTGAACACGGGATGGGTCGATTTCACCGGAAGATCGATGAAAGAACTGCTGAGTGATTGGAATTCCTGCATTCATCCGGATGATCGGCCAGGCCGGAACGCTGTTCGCGCAGAGGCGTATTCCGAGAAGAAAGAGTTCAGCTTCGAGTATCGCATTCGCAGACATGATGGTGAGTACCGATGGGTTGCCGGAAATGGCCGGCCGCGTTTCTCCTTCGATGGAACATTCCTTGGATTTATTGGGACGTGTACCGATATCACCGAGCGCAAAATGGCACGCGAAGAACTGGAGAAAGAGGTCAACGAGCGCACCTTCGCACTTCGGACTGCCAACCATGAACTTCGCGAGCAGAAAGAATTCATGGAAACAGTTCTGGATTCCTCGATCGATCAGATCTGCGTCTATGACAAGGCGGGCCGCTTCATTACTGCCAACCGGAAATTCCGGGAAGAATCCGATAAGGATCTTTCCGAACTGACCGGAAAAACATTTCTCGAAGTCTATCCCGAACTGGAGCATTCCGTCATCTATCAGGGCCTGAAGAAAGCGCTTGCGGGCGAACCCTCCAGTGCTCCGTGGAGATCGCCGCAGAGCGGCCGCAACTATACGATATCCTTCATTACTCCGGAGCGAAATAATGAGAGCTATGGCGTAATGGTCAGTGCACATGACATTACCGATATCCTCCAAGCTGCAGATCAGATACAGCAATTCAACACCGTTTTAGAAGCCAAAAATACCGTACTGCAACAGACGAACGCAGAACTGCAGCAGCAAAAAGAGTTTATCGAAACGATGCTCGATGCTTCAATCGATCAGATCGTCGTCTGTGATAAAGACTTGCGTCTTCTGGCATGGAACAAGAAATGCGAAGAACATTTTGGCTTGAAGAAAGAAGACGTCATCGGGAAAACCTATGAAGAGTTATTCCCGGATTTCGTCGGCGCTCAGGGCTATAGCGATATCCGTGAAGTCCTCAGGACCGGTGAGATCCGGTACCGAAGCCCAAGGAAATCTCCACTGTCAGACCGCATTTTCGAAGCATTTATTGTTCCGCTCAAGCATAACAAGGAAGTCTACGCAACGCTGACGATCTCTCACGATGTGACCGAGATCATATCCATTTCGGAAAAACTCCGACAGACAAACGAAATGCTCGAACGCCAGAATGACGAGCTTCTGCGCCAGAACGACCTGATCCAAACGATGATCGATTCCTCCGTCGATTTCATCAGCGTCTATGATAAGGATCTCCGGCTCATTTCACTCAACAAGAGAGCTCTCGATTCGCTGAACGTGAAAAAGGAGCAGATCATCGGAAAAACATTTCCGGAGATCAACCGGAGCACGGATGCAGCCGAAGAGACGATGAAGGATATTCGCAAAGCGCTTGCCGGAGAATATGTGCACCGAGTCAATGGGCGAACCGAAGAGACATTCGGAAGAGATTATGAGATTTTCTTTATTCCTCTGGTCCACAATAATGAAGTCTACGCAGCTCTTATTATGGCTCATGATATTACCGATATCATGAACATCTCAGAAAAACTACGTAAGGCCAATGCACTCCTTGGCGAGAAGAACATGGAGCTGGAGCGGAGCAATACGGAGCTCGAACGCTTCGCCTACGCAGCTTCTCATGATCTGCAAGAGCCGCTTCGAAAGATCCGGATGTTCGCCGGAAGGCTTCGAGAGCATGGCGGATCTATCGTCGATGAGGTCTCGCAAAATTACTTTGCGAAGATCGATCACTCCTCCGATCGCATGAGCAATCTTATTAAGGATATCCTGAATTACTCAAGGCTCAACAGCGCTGCCGACAAATTCGAACTGACCGATCTTAATGAAGTTGTTTCCCAGGCTCTTGCAGATTTCGATCTTGTCATTGAAGAAAAGAAGGCGAAGATCCGGATCGACAAACTTCCGGAGATCGAATGTTTGCAGATCCAGCTCGTTCAGCTATTCCATAACCTCTTCAGCAACAGCCTGAAGTTTTCGCGGCCCGGAGTCCATCCCGAAATCCATGTTTCTTCGCGAACACTAGTTCCTACTGAAATCGCCGAGCGTAAGCTCGATCGAACGAATTCGTATTGCGAGATCATTCTTACCGATAACGGAATCGGATTCGATCAGGAATTTGCCGAGAAGATCTTTGTCATCTTCCAACGGCTGAACGAACGCAACAAGTACGAAGGCACCGGAATCGGCTTGGCACTCTGCCGCAAGATCGCCGAAAAGCATAAAGGGATTATCTATGCTCTCTCGACGGAAGGCAAGGGATCGGAGTTCCATATTATTCTTCCCTTCAAGCAAATGCCAGAGAAGGATAACAATTAGTGATAGAATACCACTCTGCATACCGGCGGTGATACCGTACCAAGCGTATCGAAGGCCGTCATCTTGATCTGTTTGATATACGTCGTGTATGAGACTTCGTCATGAGCAAATCCCAATGCGCCTGCCCCTTCGCCGCCTGTCATAACAAATGAGATCGAATCTTCCGATAACGATTCAAGTCCTACATTCGAAGTCTTGATGAATGCATAATCCGAAATGTAGTTATTCGGATCCTGACATCCCTCGCATTTCTGGAAAATACAGAGAAGATCCGAAATCGTTTTCGTACTCTGGTGAAAGGTACCGCTCATCACGGAGTTATTTCCATCATCGCCTTCGATGGCAAAACTCGGATCGAGCTCTCGGAATGCGAACGATCCGCGCGCCGAAAAAGCGGAGTCCTGCCAAACGATGGAAATGATCGAATCACTCTTCTCATAATCCTCTTCGCGCAGAAGCCACTGATCGGTTTTATTCCCATGATCGAGAGTGCCCTGCTTGAGATACGTCTGAAGGAGTGTTTGCGCGGTGAAGGAGACACGAATCTTCGTCATCGATTGAAGCCAGGAGAGATAATCGTAATCCTGGCCGCCGTGAAATGGAGTCGTTGTCGGCGTATCGCATCCGCCCAAGAGAGAGCCGAGAAGAATAATGCTAATGATCGGTATTCGCATTGCAGTAATTCGGTTTGCCCTACTTACTGCGAACACACACCATTCATAAAAGTAGCAGAGCTACTAATTAGGCTTCTATTTTCTCAGCTTGCTGTTTTGCGAAGGCAAGAGTGCCGCCGGCAAGGATGATATGACGTTGGCGCTCAGTCAGCGGAGAAGTGATCTGATAGGTCAGCTTCTTCGTCTTATTGAGCATCGTGATATTCTCCGGATGATCGGCGATCTGCTCCCGCGCATTTTCGATCACGAGTTCATCGCCCTGGGCGATCGATGCATAATCCTGAGGGTTCAGGAATGTTGCCGGAAGAATTCCGAAGTTGATCAAATTGGCCAGATGGATTCGGGCAAAGCTCTTAACGACGACCGCCGTAACGCCGAGATAGCGCGGCGCAAGTGCAGCATGTTCGCGCGAAGAACCTTGTCCGTAATTATCACCTGCTATGATCATTCCACCACCCCATTCGCGGGCACGTGCCGGGAATTCGGGATCGACACGCACGAGTGTGAACTCGCTGATAGCCGGAATGTTCGAGCGCAGCGGAAGTACTTTCGCACCGGCAGGCATGATATGATCGGTCGTGATATTATCAGCCATCTTCAGAAGTACTTTGCCGTGAAGATTTTCCGGCATTGCAGTGAATGAAGGAAGTGGCTTGATGTTCGGTCCGCGAATGATGGCAATTTCCGAACGGTTTTCGATCGGAGCGATAAGCATATCATCGTTGACGATGATCTCATCCATTTCTCCAATGAACTTGTACGGAATTCCCGTATCGCGAGGATCGGTGATCACACCTTTGAGAGCCGAAGCAGCCGTTGTTTCCGGAGATGCCAGATAGACCTTTGCATCTGCCGTGCCCGAACGTCCTTCGAAATTTCTGTTGAACGAACGAACCGAGACTGCACCCGATGGCGGAGCCTGTCCCATTCCGATACACGGACCGCAAGCCGATTCCAAGACGCGCGCACCGCTCGTGATCAAGCTTGCCAGAGTCATATCGCTGTCGCGGGCGATCATCTCAAAGACTTGCTTCGATCCCGGAGTAAGCGTGAAGCTTACCGAAGGATGAATTGCTTTGTCTTTCAGGATATAAGCCGAGATGCCAAGATCATGGTAGCTCGAATTCGTGCAGCTTCCGACGCATGCTTGTGCGATCGGCATGCCTGCGATCTCGCGAACTTTGACGACGGCATCCGGCATGTGCGGCTGCGCGATCATCGGTTCGAGTTCGCTTAAGTTGATCTCCATCTCTTCATCGAACGTTGCGCCGTCATCGGCTTTCATTTCGACCCAACCTTCAGAGCGTTTCTGCGACTTCATGAATGCCTTCGTCTTTTCATCCGAAGGAAAGAGCGATGTTGTTGCACCAAGCTCTGCACCCATGTTGCAGATCGTGAAGCGGTCACTGATCGAAAGGCTGTGCGCTCCTTCGCCGTAGTACTCGACGATGCGTCCCGTACCACCTTTAACAGTGAGGCGGCGAAGCATTTCGAGGATCACGTCTTTACCCGTAACCCAATCCTGAAGTTTTCCGGTGAGCTTGACACCAAGCACTTTCGGCATACCGGTCCAGAACGGCTGTCCGGCAAGAGCCATGGCAATATCGAGGCCGCCGGCGCCGATGGCGATCATGCCGAGTCCGCCTGCAGTCGGAGTATGCGAATCGGATCCGAGCAATGTATCGCCCGGAATTGCAAAGCGCTCGCGATGAACCTGATGGCAGATGCCATTGCCAGGACGAGAGAAGAAGAGTCCGTACTTGGCGGCAACTGACTGAAGATACTGGTGATCGTCGGCATTCTCAAATCCCGTCTGCAGCATGTTATGATCGACATAGCTGACCGATACTTTCGTCTTTGGAGTATCGAGCCCCATGGATTCGAATTGCAGATAAGCCATGGTACCCGTTGCATCCTGAGTAAGTGTCTGATCGATGCGAAGTCCGATCTCCGTACCAGGAGCCGGAAGCGTATCGTGGGAAATAAGATGGGCTGAAAGTATCTTTTGTGTCAGGCTCTGTTTCATATATTTCGAGGTTGGTTTTCGTTATAGCATAATGTTAACAAAAAAAAAACCGAAATAATTTTGAAAACTGAGAGCAGCGGGCATGCTGCTTTCGATGCGGCCTGAGCGCCGGATTACTTTCTAATTTTAAGTTGTCAATGAACTGACGAAGGGGAAGGGGTCGATGGTCGATAGTCGATAGTCGATGGTATGTAGTCGTTAGTCTTTAGTCGTTAGCAGAGAATTGCAACTGAGTCGGCAAAGAGAACTGTCTCCGGTGGGACGGACTCTCAGTCCGTCCGACAGAGTCAGAACTCGGATCGTCGGATTAACGGATTCTTCGGATTATAACTCCTGAGATAAAGGACTTACCTCAGACTTGGGACTACCACTGCATACTGCTTACTGCAAACTGCCTACTCCCTGTCTCGCCAAAGCTCACTTCAAACAATACTCTCTCCCTTACCGGCAGGACACTCTTGGAAGAGCGATCTGTTTGCCATCCAGA
>JAUZOQ010000026.1 GCA_030706385.1 Bacteroidota bacterium
AGCCTTCTTCCTACTATAGATAATAGGATCAGAGATGCTCGAGCATCCGATGCTATCGGTGATCGAGATTGCATACGATCCGTTCGATGATATCGTAATTCTATTGCTTGTTGCTCCTGGAATTGCTTGCCCATTCAACAACCATTGATATGATGTTGCAAGAGTCGTGCAGAAAAGCGTATCGTTAACTTGCGTGATGATCGGCTTCGATGGAAGTGGGAAGACTGTCACGGATATAGTAGAAGATGATCCGCTGCATCCGCCGCTGTTGGTAACGAGAACGGAATAGCTTCCCGCCTCTCCTGTTCGCAAGAATTCGTTCGTAGCTCCGGAGATAAGAGATCCATCTTTCGACCACCGGTACGTTGCATATCCGCTTCCGGCATCGAGGGTGACGGAGTCACCTGCGCAGAAAGAGAGTGCGCCGATTGCAGTGATGACGGGATGGAGCGAGGAGTCGATCGTGATCGTAATCGTTGCCGTATCGATGCAGCCGCCAAAAATGGAATCAATCTCTGTCACCGTGCCGGTGCCCGTGGAGGCATCATTCCACTGAACGGAAATGATGTGAGAGCCTTGCCCACCTGTGATCATACCGTTTGAAACGATCCAGCGATAGCTCACACTATCTTCGAAAGGAACAGAATAAGATTCGGGTCCGTCGCCAACACATATAGAAAGAGGTCCGCTGATCTCGACTTGTGATGATGAGTCGATCGTGACGGAGAAGGGAGTGCTCATGCAGCCGGACGCATTCAGAGCTCGAACCGTATAGATACCGATTTGATCGATGGTGATGACTTGTGTTGTATCTCCGGTATTCCATAAGAACTTTGCTGCTGTCTTGGGGTCGGAGACATTTGCTTGGAGTTGCAGAGAACTTCCCGGACACAGGTGCAGCGGTCCGTTTGCAGTAATGGAAGTAACGATTGGAGCCGGAGTCATAGTAATGAATACCGTTGCCGAACTTCCGGTGCAACCACCGCTGCCACGGACGGTAACGGAATAACTACCGGCAGTGCGAACGATCGTACTATCGGCTGTGCTCCCATCACTCCACGCATAAGCAACAAAACCTTTTGCTGCGTGAAGAACGATGCTATCGCCATCGCAAAGATTAATGTTTCCGTCAGGAGAGATTGTCGGCACAAGAGTTGAATTCACGATGATCGTAATCGTCGTATCGCCCGTGCATCCCAGCGGAGTAGTTTGATGCAAGGTCAATCTCCATGTTCCCGATGTCAGCCAATGCACATCGATCGAATCGGGTCGCGTCGTTGAGGTGATCGTACCTCCACCTGAAAGAGTCCAGGACAAGGTATCGTTCGTTCTTCCGATCGCTCGGTAGCTTGTTACCGATTGCGGGCAGGCGGAGTTTGGCCCGATCACGATCGGGCTAATTGGCAAGAGCACGGCAGTGACCGTATCGCTTACGCCTTGACATCCGTTCTGATCGGCGACAGTGACAAAATACTTGCCGATGCTTTTCGGGACCAAGCTATCGGCTGTTGATCCGTCGTTCCACTGGTAACGGCTATATCCTTTATCGGCATGAAGTGTTACGGCATCGCTGCATAGAGAGACAATGCTATCGGGCGTGATGCGTGGATGCAAAGAGGGAACAGTAATTAAGATCGTATTGCTTTGTGCAATACATCCATTCGTATCGGCAGCGACAACATAGTATGTACCACTTTGGCGTACGATCAGCGAATCCGAAGAACTTCCATCGCTCCATTTATAGGAAAAGTATTTTCGATCAAGTCGCAAGATGACGCTATCGCCTTTGCAGAATGTAATGGGGCCGGAAGCTGTGATGAGCGGTGTCGGAAGAGGGTTCACAACGATGGTGATCTTCGCAAGTGCCTGACAGCCATTGGCATCGGTAACCGACTCCGTATATGTTGTTGTCGCATTCGGAAATGCTCCAGTAACTCCAAGAGTCGGAGTGCTGATGCCTGTGACAGGCGACCAGTTATACGTATACGGCGGAGTCCCGCCGCGTGCCGAATCGCCGATGACGAGATATGTTCCGGCACACATCGTATCTGCCGTTTTAAGCGTCAGCTTCGGAGTAGGGTTCACAACGAAGAACAGCGTATCACTGAGGCCATCGCATCCGGCAATGTTCGTGATAGCCACATTGAATTTATGCAATCCGGCAGCGATCGTATCAGGAATAATATATTGAAATGAATTATTCAGCCAGGGAAGAGGCTTGCTGCCATCTTTCCAATTAACCGATGTATAATTGTAATTTGCCAACGTGATCGTATCCGGATCGCCTTTACAGATCGGGTTGCGAGTAGCCGTCAGAATTGGAGTCGTGAGATCGCAGAACTTGACGAGATAGCCATTCTCTTGCTTCACATGATTGGAATTTGTATATGTGAAGGCAGATTGGTAGGTGCCGGCAGTTGCGATTCCGGTATCGCTGAGAGTGAATCCGCAGATCAGCGGATTCCCATAAAGATCGGTCGTTACACCCCAGGCTCCGTTCCACTCGTTACCGGCAAAGTATGTTCCCCAGATTCGGGCGCCGTCAGTAGTAAATTTTTCCAGGAATGCGCAATCGTTCGAATTCGTATCGGCATTAATAACTTTGGCAAATGTCGTCTGATATGCACCTGCCGTTGCCAAGAGATCCGGATAGTTGGATTCGCCCGTGATAAACAAGAATCCATTCTTCTCGCAAATATCAAAAAGCCCAATGTCTTTTCTGCCATAGGTCGAACCAAAATATGTCGACCAGATGCGCGAACCGGATGAGTCGAATTTAACTATTAAACCCGCACCTGTATCGTTAGGCATAGTTTCTTGAAATGCTCCCGTCGTTGCAAGTCCGCTTGAGGCTAAGCCGTTTGGATCGTAATAGGAATCGAAGCCCGCACCGCCGACTATATAGACATTCGAATGAGGATCCGAACAGACGCTATACATCAGCTCAAAACCTGTTCCACCATAGTATGTACCCCATTTCAGATTGCCATTGCCGCCGAACCTTGCCACAAAACCATCAGGCTCCTGCAACCATGTTGCAGTCGGACTCTTATTACTCAAGACGGCTTGGAATGACCCCGCAGTGCCAATACTATCGGTACACGTTGTCCAGCCGGTAATAATCGCATTGCCTTGGGGGTCTACCGTTACGCTTTGAACCGTGCCCTCGCCATTCCACCCATAGTATGTTCCCCAAAGTAACGATCCTGATGGATTGAATTTGGCCAGGAACGACATGCTATTTCCCGCTCCCTGAGTTCCTAATGTTTTTTGGTATCCTCCACTTGTGGCAATTCCCGTATCACTTGCTGTACCGCCGCTGAGAAAAATATTATCATCATGATCGATGGCAACACACTGATAAATATTATCCCGGTCCTCTTCCTCAGGACCACCAAAGTAAGCGCCCCACAGCAATGCACCGGTGCTGTCGAATTTTGTCAGAAACGCATCACCATCATCGCCACGACCGTCAAGAAGAGGATTAAATTGCTTGTGTGCTCCGGGCGTGGCAATTCCGTTTTCGCTTGTCGTAAGTCCTCCGATAACGACATTCCTATGCTTATCCGTTGCTAATCCGAAAGGATAGGTTGCACCGCGTCCGCCATAGGTCGTAGCCCAAATCAGTTTTCCGAGTTGGTCGAATTTACAGATACGTGCTCCATAACCCACGACAAATGTATCTTGGTATGTCCCTGCTGTCGCAAGAACGGTATGACTATAGACAAAGCCACTGGTGTAGATATTGTTGCTTGAATCCAACGCCACATTATATATTCGTGTGCCCATGTCACCTGTTACGTAGGTGGCCCATTGCCGAGTCGGAGGATCGATAACGAGATCTTTCTTTCTGTCATAGTTTCCGATGGTGAACCGTAGATCGTTATCGGCGATGACAAAATCTGAAGGTATTACAACTTCTCTATTCGAGCCTTGATAGGAATACGGTTTATCTTCTTCTATGCTGCCTAGTAATGAGTATATCCGAAATTTCCCATCAGGCGAACAATTCATCGAGTCCATTCCCGAGTAGCGCATGACGATCTTGTTCGGCTCGCCTCCGGGATGGACGATGAAGTCGTACTTCATCACATCATCTGTGCTATAGATAATAAGATCGATATGAGGATACAGATCATGATAAATGATCTTTCGATACCCATGTATGCCATGAAGCCTGCAATGAGCGAGATAGAAATTATAGTATGCGTCTACTGCATTTTGTGCTTCGATCCGGGGATGCTTGTTCGCTCCGATAAAATCCATATCGAGCCGTTGGAGGATGATGGTATCAGGATTCGGGATGCGTCGAGGTTCAAAACCAACAGTTGCTCGATGCATTTTCGCTGGAGGCTCAGGTCCGGAAATTATCCGGGTAAAGATGAAATGCAGTCCATGTGATGTCAGATAGCATTTCAAGCCATTCGCATCGGAGCTATAGAGGATTTCGGGCATCGGATTTCCGTTCTTATCCTCGAGCTGTCCTTTATTTTCGATAAATTCGATCCCGGAAGAGGCGAGGGCATAAGAACTTAGCAGGGAAGGCCGTTGGCAGATCGTATTCGGAGCCTGGCTATAGGAATTTTCGACACCGAACGTGCAACAAAGAGTAAGAACGGTGCAAAAAAGAAAGAGAGATTTCATAGTGGCGCGTTCGCTTCGCAAATATAGCACATTCCAACCATGTGTTCGGTGCCTGCTGATAAGACACGGATCGGAGAGTTTTGTCCCCAGGAATTAATTGTGTATTTTTGGTGACCAGTTCGGGGACGGAATCCGATCTTCGGTGTCATATATCATAAATCATCGCCGTGGCAGACGAACATAAAAGCGAAAACGACCTTATAAAGGATCTTCGGGGTTCCCGGAAGGAAGCAGAAAAGGCTTTCTCGGAGCTTTATAGCCGTTATGGTCAACGGATCTACGCCTTTATCCTGCGGATGACAAGCGATCGGACTGCCAGCCAGGATCTGTTGCAGGAAACATTTGTAAAATTTTTCAATGCTACAAAGCAGGACCTGGTCTTTACCAATCCCGGTGGATTCATGATGATGATCGCCCGGAATCTGTGTCTGAATTGGAAGCGTGATGAACATCCGACACTTCCGTTGGAAGAATTTTTGGAATCCGAGCATGAAGCAGGGATCGAGCGCGATGAACTGCTCAATCTCGTAACTGTTGCCCTTGAACTGCTGGAGTACGAATATCGTGAAGCCTTTGTCCTGAAATATTATCAGGGATATTCGTACGAAGAAATGTCTGCCATCACCGGTTCGACCGTTACTGCGCTGAAGAAGCGAGTCTGGCGGGCAAAAGAAAAAATTCGATCCACCCTGAAGCCGTATATCCTTGAACTCAAAAACTGAAAGCTATGGAAACGTCCTATCAAAAATTGATTCACGATTATTTGGATGGTACGCTAAGCGAAGAGGAGGAGAGGTCGCTGTTCGATAATCTCTCGGCTCACCCGGAGTGGCGTGAAGAACTTGCTTTTCAGATGCGTATGCATGAAGCAATGCAGAAGGATATTGCTTCGGTGAGTATTCCGGCCAAGACCACTGCATCGGTCTTTGCAGCGTTGGGGTTCGGTGTTCCTCAGAAAGCTTCGGCTGCTTTTTTTGCCAAAGCACTTCCGCGACTTGGGCTATCCAAAGCGATCATCGGAATCTCATCCCTTGCCGTTGCTGCCGTTTCTGTTTACGTAATCGCCCCCAAGACTGCGGATTCACCGAAGCAGATCGCTGCAACAACCGTTCGGACGCCTGTTGTACCTGCTGCTGAAAATATTTCACCTACGCAATCTCCGAACATTGCAACTCTGCCCGCAGCCGAGAGGGAAGCCGCTCATCCGGCACCTGAACTTCACCGGTCCTATCAGGATATCGGAAAATTTTCTTCTGTCGATTACCTGACGAAATCGAAAGTCATCGGAATTACGAGCGGAGGAAACATTTTTATTTCGGATGACGGCGGCTCATTGTGGAGTGAAGCAAGATCGAATACATCGAAGGATCTCTATGGCGTTCATTTTTCCGATTCATCGAACGGCGTCATAGTCGGCGCTGCAGGTACCATCCTTTTAACCGCTAATTCAGGGAAGGACTGGGCATCGGTTTCAAGCGGGACGGAAGCAAATCTGATCGCCGTCCGCTACATCACTCGCGATACGCTTTTTGCCTGCGGTGCGCAGGGCACGATCTTACGAAGTACTTCGGGCGGTCTCATCTGGAAAAAACTGGAAAGCGGGACTGCGGCAAGCCTCTTCAAGATCCGATTCCAGAATGGAAGGGAAGGTACGATCGGCGGAGAGCACGGAATTACGCTGCAAACTCACGACGGAGGATCGTCCTGGTCGCCTTTGCCCTGATACCTGTTCGTTATAACTGGAACATTCTCGAAATATTGAATCCGAGTTGTATTCCGCCTTTGAGCCAATTATTATAGGTCTCGGTAATAAATGCTTTTTCGTTCATTCCGTTGGAGTTCGAAAGATGCACCTGAAATACATGGCCACCGGTTTCAATATCAAATCCGACTGCAATAGGATCGTAATTCAATCCGGATTTCATTCCGTTGAAGGGATGAAACCAATCGAAGGTAAACGAAATGCGATTGGTGACTCGGATTCTTCCACCAAATCCTAAAGCGTAAATATCGTGGGGATCACTCTTGAGATCGACGAGGTTCCGATGGACAAGAGTGGGAGAGAGCTGAACGCTAAAATCATCATTGAGTTTGGAGCCGAGCAGCACTTGTTGAAAGAATGCAAGACGCGAAGTAAAATAATTGGAGATGGTCTGATCCGGAAACGGCAATGTTTCGCAAGTCACTCCGGCCACAAGAACAACTGATAGAGGCATTTGTCTTGCACCCTTCGATTGTTGGATCAGCCTGTACTTCACGGAGCCATCGTACTCTTTCTTGATCGAGCTTCGTCCGAAACCAACGAGTAGATCATTGAAGGGAGCGTAGTCGAAACTGAAACGAATCGTCGATTGGTCTAATCCGAAGAGCTGACTTGGCCCACCGTTGATCGGGCCAAATCGGTGCAATATCCTGAAATCGAGTGATCCGGCTCCGAGCATTTCAATGGATTGTCCATTAATAATGCGCGTCGATTTGAAAGCGTTCTTAATATACTCGGTTTGCGGAATCGTATCCTTTACCAGATCGAGCAAACTCTCCTGAGCAAACATACGCGGGGCAAAGCCTCCGAAGATCGCAAGGGAGAAAGCGAGACAGGCAATTTTTTTTTTCATGGCAACGGATCGAGCCAAACGGCTACCTGAATATTTACGGTGTTGGATATTTTATCTTTTACGAGTGAGGGGATCTCGATATCGAAATCGGAAAGTTGAATCTTGAACGCAGCCGTACCGCTTACTTTGCCATTCTTGACGATCAATGTTCCGTGTGCAGGAACATCTTTTGTCAGTCCATGAATAGTGAGCTGGCCCGTGATCTTCACCGGATAGGATCCATCACGGGAGAGATCGACTTTAGAGAAATCGTCGATCTTTCCTTTATACGTCGATTTCGGATACTTATCGCTCTCAACATAATTCTCGTTGAAATGCTCCTGCATCAATGCACGCCTGAATTCGAATGCCTTCAACAATACGGCAAGTTCCACATTCCCGGTCTTTGCATCGAGTACGAAGGTTGCCTTTTTGTTTTCTGCTGTGATATCTTCGAGGGGACCGGATGCATCGAAAGTTATGTCACCGGATTTTGTAAAATACTTGCTTTGCGCATAACTTGATGCCTGGGTGAGACAGAATGCCAGCGCCAGAAAAAATATTTGTGTTGTCTTCTTCATCATTAATGTATTCATAAATAGTCAGTTCATTCGCATTATTGTCGTTTATCTTCATCAAATGTGCATCGCACGAGCACGACATCGGTGAGCATGCCGCTACAAATACCGGTAACATTAACCGTATCTCCGGTGTGAAGTTTCTTTGCTTCTTCGATGTGGCGTGCATCGAGTTGGCAACTCACATCGGCAATGGGATCTCCGCTATCGAGAGCAAGGCTGACCGAACCGGTGTGATCCGTACTCACCGCCTTCAACACTCCGCGTGCGCATGTCACTTTATTCAAATACTTCGCGTTGGCTGCACCTTCGTTTTCCGAAAATTCTTTAAAGAGTGCTGGAGCCGCAATGCACACATCGGCTTTTGTATTTGTCAGATCGGCGTTTCCGCGCGAATATTGATAGTATCCGTAGCCTGCGATACCTAAGAGTACTACGGCAACGCTGCCGAGTATCGTCCATGTTCTTTTCTTCAATGCCATCGTGTTATCCTCTTCCTATTCAATGTTTAATTCATAAAATTTAATTATTGGGTGCGCCCATATTGATCCATTTCTGAATGATCGCAATATTGCAGTCGCTAAGTCTGCCACCATTGTTCGGCATCGCAAAGTATCCCGGCTGCTGCCTGATCGATCCCATCAATCTTCCTCCGGTAGCCACTGCTGCAAAATGCGAGTAATCATCAAGTGTGACATTGCCGTTTGCAGCTGCATGTGTCTTGTCATGGCATGAATTGCAACTCGCATTGATAACAGGTGCGATCGAAACCGAATACGTGACCGCACTCGTGTCGCAGACAATGTTCTGATTTGCCGCTGAGTAGAGCTCTTCGGATGTATCGTAATAGCACCCCGCTACCGCTACCGAGATCAGGAGAGAAAGATAAAAAAGCTTACGTGTCATATCTGATAAGATTCATGCAAAAACGGTACCAATCTCTGAAACCGCTCAGGTCTCGAACTATTTCAATGCTATAGAGATACGTCGGGAGGGTACATTGTTTCAATGAATAATTTGTCATAATTACTCAATCGCCTGAAATTGTCGAAACAACGGCCCGATATTTGAGTCAAAGTAGGGTATCTTCCCCGATTGTTAAAACTATAAGTCATGAAAAAGATATTTACAGTTGTTTGCATTTTTACGGTCATCATCGCATACTCATGCACGCATGTCAGCGGGACGTTCATCAGCCAGCACGGTTCGATGCGAGGAAGCTCAATGAAGGATAATTGTATGGATTGCCATAAAATCGGAGCAACAGAAGGGGGTTTCACTGTCGGAGGAACGGTGTATGAAGCCGATACTGTGACACGATATGCGAATGGAACAGTCTATTTATATAGCGGCCCGAATGAATCCGATAGCGTTGTGGCCTCGATCGAAGTTGACGGAGTGGGAAATTTTTACACAACACATCCGATCGATATGAGCAAGGGAGTTTATCCTGCAGTGGTTTCTTCACGCGGATATAAGGCATTCATGCAAACTCCGACATCATCGGGAGCATGCAATAGCTGCCATGGAGTCAGTCAGGCGCACATAGTAGTGAAGTAAGAACGCGTCAACTTTTTTTCTTTGCCTCAGCTGCCTCTGTATTGACCACACTAAACAACTCCACTTCGTGCTCTTTGCCTTTTAAGAGGAATGAACCTACCCGAAGAGCTTTATAGGATGAGTTCGCGATCGGCAGTACATCGAGAAGTTCACGAGATAAAAGAATTTTTGCTCCGAGCGAATTACAAGTCTCTTTAATTCGCGACGCCGTATTGACAACATCGCCTTGAAAGACTATTTCTTTCTTGATATCCCCAATCTGTCCCGTTACCACGGTTCCATAATGAAATCCTGCTTTGAATCCCGGAATGAACCCGTATTTCTGCTGATACTTCGGTGCCAGTTGTTCCATCACTTCGCTGATCCGGAAAAAACAATCGATGCAGTTCATCGCTTTCATTGAGCGAGTGTGCGACCATGTAACGACTACTTCATCGCCGACATACTGATAGATCTCGCCTCCGGATTCTAGAATCGGCTTGGTAATATCGTAAACATAATCGTCGAGTAACTCGTGATAGCGAATATTACCGATGCGTTCGGCAATTGTTGTGGAGGCATTAAGATCGAGAAACATGAAGATGCGCTCCTCTTCAATGGGTTTGCTATACTTTCCGATGATCATATTCAGCAGGACATTCTGCCCGAGCATTCGACTCATCTGACGGATCATGTTGAAAAAAAAGGAAAGAGTCAGCCCATAGAGCACGATCGTCAGCAACTCGCCTCCGAACATGAATTCCCGGAAAGTCGGCAAGTGCCGCTCGTTACTCATACCGGAATTTCCGAAGATCTCCTTGTAGACGGCAAAACCGACCAAAACATAAAACAGGATCACGACTAACTGAACGGCAGTTCGCAATAAGAGTGCGGAGGTGAAGCGAATGCGACGCAGCGGTTCATGCAAAATTCGTTTTTCAACAGTCGTTATCGAAAAACTGATAAGGATTCCAACGATCATGCCGGCGGCGATCGTCTGAATATTGGTGCCATAAAGATAGATCGGGAATGCGATGCCGCCGATGATTCCGACGAGCAACGTGATCATGAAAGAGCGAAAGGGTCGCATGCAATAATAAAGCGTGAATTCCGGGGAATGGCAGCCGGCCAGAGAAGTACCGCGCCAAAATATTAAGCCCGATAAACAAAAATACTCAGGAAAAGAGCGGGAATAAGTAGATCAATCCTGATCCTACGGGCAATCCTAAAAACTATACTGAGCGCTGAGCCATATACCTGCAGGGTACTCGTTATAGCCATTCCAAAAATCGCCATCGGCATTAAAGATATTCTCCGCCCGGCATTTCAATCGGAATGTTTCGCTCAAATCGTACCTGGCTTCCAGATTAATGAATGTAAGCGATTTACTGATTCGGGCCAAATGGATCAGCTCAATCTGCGGAATGAATTTCTGTGAAAGAGTATGGATTTGGTAGATCGCCTGTAACTGAGACGTCGGTTCATACGGGAGGTTAGTCCCGTTATTAAGATTCGAAGACGAGCGAAAGAGTACCGATGCCCGAAGTTGATCCTTGGAAAAAATCCTGACGCTCGCACCTGCTTCGAATTCGATGCGTCGAGTATTCTCGGGTTCGACATCGAAGATCGGATGCTTGGCAACATCGAAGAACTGATGAAAGACCGGTTCGTTCTTTCTTTCGATGAACCGGAGTTCTCCATGAAGCTCGTTATCGATAGAGATAAAATAATTGAGGAATGCACGAAGATGAATCGGTTCGGTAACAATGCTGCGCTTATCGCTGGGAAGAGGTGAGTCGTTGGGATTGGCAACCAATGCAATGATAGGAGAGTAAAAGAGATTTTCTGCAAGCAGGTCGCGCAGCGCAACAAGGTGAGGAGCGGGCTCGAACCCTGCTCCGGCTTCGATCTCAGGCGAAAGCCGGGCGCGAATATTTATCACGGGATAAAAGGAGGTAATGCTCTGGCTTGCATCGCTTCCGCCAATATATCCAAGTCCTGCCAGCCATCTTACGGGCGCATTCTCTTTTTGCTGAAGGGATAGCTCTCCTGAAATCATGTGCGGGTCGTACGTTAGGGAAGCGATCGAACTTGCTGCTTCATATCCTGTTCGAAATTGAATGCGATACGAGGAATTAGGAATATCTTTCGAAAGCGCAATATCGATCGAACCCAAATCCTCGGAATTCCCGCTCTTGATTTCATCATGGAGCATCGAAAGTGCCAGCCGTGAACGAAGCTTCAGTTGCGCCGGTGAGCCGAGAATAAAGGAAGCATCGAGATCCGTCTTGGCCAGAGTATGTTCGGTACTATCGAACTGCGAAACGAGAAGTCTGGTATTGCCGCCTGTCCGTGCATTCACATCAAGCTCAGGGATTT
This sequence comes from Bacteroidota bacterium, assembly GCA_030706385.1. Taxonomy (GTDB): domain Bacteria; phylum Bacteroidota; class Ignavibacteria; order Palsa-1295; family Palsa-1295; genus PALSA-1296. The sequence continues at coordinate 11,735 of JAUZOQ010000026.1, forward strand.
GGGCGGCATTCTCAGGGGCTGCCGATGGAAAGGTGAAGTTGCCACCGGCGCCGAACTGCCAGAATTGTTTTACAGCAGGCACAGGTGAACTTGTTATTTTGAACAAGCCGCTAAGCTCTAATGCCGAATGCTCATTCGAAATGACGAGTGAACGGGCGCTGGCGATGGGAAGATAGGGAGTGCCTGCTGCAAGTTCGATCGATGTGCCCGGCATTGTGCGGCGCTCCAAAGGCCTAGGCATAGGTAGTGCATCGTAGAGCGGCAGATCTTCTTTCGTTACCGGATCCATCTTCGAGACGAGTGTCGTATCGGCAGGCACGACTGATCTTGAGGTTTCAACCAGGATTTCTGCTGGATATTGAAAGCGGACTCCGGCAGGTGTCATCCGATACTCCGGCAATTCGGAAAGCATTGAATCGAGCCATTCTTTATCTGTCATCGATACAGAGGAATCGATAACAATGATCGCCGAATCCCTGACGCTCGTTGAATCGAGTTCTGCCACAGAGCTATCGCGAATGCTTTGGGCGATCAGGTTTTGCGCTTTAAGTGTGTCGACAAAACCGATGACGCGGATCCTGCCGCCTTTGCGCTGTTTCAATTCCCGTTCCAGCGAAGGCGGAAGCCGCCGTATCTGCGGAGATAGCTGGGCAAACGAATCATTCGAAAGCGAGAAAAAGACGAGACAAAAAAAGACTACGGTGCGCAAATGGAAAAATGGTTTTCTTTCTAACTTCTCTTTGGTGAGGATAATTTCACGCTGAATGGTATTCTTCCTTGATTATGAATCCGAATTAATTAAACCTTCGCCGCCTGCGATGCTCCTATAGCAAAGAAATTGATTTTGTCTTAATACAACAACAAACTACCAATAATGAAAACGAACATTCTTCTATCAACACTTATCAGTGCATTCGTTCTTGCAGGCTCAGGAGCGATGGCACAGACTACGCCTGAGCAATCGGGCCAGCCCCAGACATCCGTTCCGGCGCAGACAACGTCGAAACATCGCCTCGGAGTCGGCACGCGGATGAAGATCCAACAGGCTCGCATTAAGGAAGGAATCAAAAATGGAACATTGACCCGATCGGAAGCGAAGAACCTGGAAATGCATGAAGCGGGTATCGCCACCGATGCAAAGATCGATCGCGCCGAAAATGGCGGCAAACTTACACCAGCCGAACGCAACAACCTTGAGAAGCGTGAGAATCGCCAGAGTGCACGCATCTATAGAAAAAAACATAACGCACGTAATCAGCAATAGTAATCATCGGCATGTCAACGTGCTATGCAAGAGCGCAGGCCTCATGGGCTGCGCTCTGTTTGTGTGTTATATTTGGACGATTAGAAAGGGAATTAATATGAAAACAAAGACGATCAGACAGTCCGTCACGATTCACGCGAAAGCGCACGATGTCTTCGAAGCCTTAATGGATGAAAAAAAACATGCCAAGTTTACAGGTGGACCTGCAAAGATCAGCCGGAGGGTCGGCGGAAAATATACAGCCTACGGCGATTACATGGGTGGAGAAAACCTCGAGATCATTCCCGATAAGAAAATAGTCCAGACCTGGCGATCGACTGATTTGCCGAAAGACCTGACGACAAAGATCACCTTTAACTTCAAGGAGGAAAAAGGCAAGACTAAGCTGGCCTTCACGCATTCCGGAGTTCCGGAAAAGCAGTATGAAGAATTTCGCAAAGGCTGGATCGATTTCTATTGGAATCCGCTAAAAGCCATGCTTGAAAAGAATTCTCAATGAAGCGGTTCTTCTCGCTCGGTTTGATCCTTCTTCTCTGCTATTGTCCGAATGCGACTAGGGCTCAGGTGCACTCGGATGGAGATTCAATTAAGCGCGAGTTCACTTTTCCAGAGCAGGTCGGATGGGTCAATGATTTCGAGAACGATCTCGATAGTTTGACGATTCAACAGCTAACGACACTTTTCAGCGATCACGAGGAGAAGACGACTGATCAGATCGTCGTAGTAACAATTGCAGACTTCAAGCCCTATACTTCATTAACCGATTACGCCCTTGCACTTGCGAACTACTGGAAAGTCGGGCAGGTGAAGAAGAATAACGGAGTCCTTATTGCCCTCACGAAAGCAGGCCGCAACGTTCGAATCGCCACCGGAAGCGGAATGGAAGAGAAGCTTACCGATGCCATGTGCAAGAAAATAATAGATGAGAAGATGATCCCTCAGTTCAAGAAGGGGAATTACGGACGTGGATTGCTCGATGGCTCGAAAGAGATCGTCCGCATTCTGGAAAAGAATTAACTTAATAGAAAAATGATCTTCGGCATTGGCATTGATACGATTGAAGTCGAACGGATTGCGAAGACGTTATCCGATTACGGAGATCAATTCCGTAACCGAATCTTTACCGAAGATGAAAGCGCATACTGCCTTTCGCGCAGATTCAGCGCCGAGCATTTTGCCGCACGGTTCGCCGCCAAGGAAGCATTTGCCAAGGCCATCGGAACAGGAATTCGCCGAGGGTTTCGGTGGCGAGAAGTCGAAGTGCGGAAAGAGTATTCGGGTAAACCGATCGTCTTGCTCCACGGTACAATGATAGGCAAGGTTGCCTCGATTGTCGGGCCAGATTACTCTGTCAGTGTAAGCCTCACCCACACCAAAGAGCTGGCAGAAGCGATTGTTATCATCGAAAAAGGGTAATTCCTGACTTTTATAGAACTTTTAGCGGGGTTTAGGCTGTTATGCACGTCCAATTTTAAGAAGAAAGAAGGATTAGACAATGAAACGTACATTCCAGCCCAGCCGCCGTAAACGCGCAAATAAGCATGGTTTCCGCGCTCGTATGGCAACTGCCAACGGCCGCCGAGTCTTAGCTGCTCGCAGGGCTAAAGGACGCCGTAAGCTCACGACGAGCGACGAAAGCCGCGGGTAAGGCTGCTTTAGATCCAATTTTTCGATAAGAGCATCCCGGTCTTGAAGCCGCGATGCTCTTTTGCATTTCTTGGGGCAAACATGAAAAACGATGCATTAACCATAGATCGGCCTGCGGTAAACCTCCTTCCGATGATGAGGTTGCAGAAAGATATCGATGAGCTCTTTGCACGAAGAAAGTGGCTTGTCCGGTCCCTGCGTGAGACGAACATGCTAAGCTCCCTGTTCTTTTTCCGAAGGCTTGAGGAAAATGCCGAGCCTCTGCTTCTTTTGCTACATGCACCGAAGCGTATCGCAAGATACGCTCACGAACGCAATAAGCTCAAACGGCGGATACGGGAAGCGCTCCGGCAAAGCGAGGAGATACGCGAAGCTGTTCGAGAACTTTCCGGAAACAAAATGCAAGTACTGCTTCTAGTCCGTTCGGATTTCAATCCATCGAAAGATCATGGCTGGCCCGAAATACAGGAAGATATCTCGCTACTTGGAATAAAGCTTTTGGAGAAGATCCAAAAAGCGAAGAATAAGATCGGAAGTCCCGAATCCGTATGAGAAGAATTTTTGCTTTCATCATCCGTCTCTATCAGCAGGTCGTTTCTCCGCATCTGGGGAATAACTGCAGGTTCGAGCCGACATGCTCCGAGTACATGATGCAAGCAGTGATGAAGTACGGAGTCATCAAGGGCGGTTGGATGGGGATCAAGCGGATCGGCCGATGCCATCCACTTCATCCAGGCGGGTACGACCCCGTGCCGTAAAAATATCGAATGAGTATTCACAGTTTTTCAAATCTATGCAGTATACAAAACATTTTACCGTAGCCGAAGCCGTGCGCGAGCTTCCTCTCGTTATTTCCGTCATTCGTGAGATCGCTGCGCTGAAAAGCGAACTCGACCGGAAAGGGTACGATGTGTACCGTCATCAATATTTTGGCGGTATCGGTCCGAACGGCCAGAAAGTATTTCCACCTGAAATGGAAGAGCTTGTAGCAAAGGTCCGCGAACTGAATGAGCGAGGGATCGAGATCAAAGATCTTGATAAGGGACTCATCGATTTTCCCGCTCTTCGGGCGAACGGCGAAGAAGTGTATCTGTGTTATATGCTCGGCGAGGAAACGATCCTTGCCTGGCATCCCCTCGAAGGCGGCTTCGCCGGCCGGCAACCCATAACTGATTTATAAACATCATCACTATTCATATGAAAATACTCCGATTCATCCCGATCGCTGCACTTCTTGCTTTCGTTTCCCTTATTTCGCTTCAAAGTTGTTCCAAGAGCGATAAACCTGCAGGTACAACTACTGATAGCTCCAAGACAACGACAACAACTACTCCCGCCCCGTCGACTGATGCCACAGCTCCGGCAGCGCTCAGTGACAAGGCAAAGAAAGGTCAGCTCTTGTATTATAATACTTCTCTCGGAAAAGTAAAAGTCGCATGTGCTACGTGTCACTCCGATGGATCGGCAAAAACACAAGGCAATCAGATCCGTCAGGGACATACTCTCGCCGGAGTTACCAGCCGGACGGCAACTTGGAATGGAATGTATAAAGGTGATAACTTGAAAAAGTTTGCCTACGGTGCATCGCTCTGTGCAGCCGTTTTCCAGAAACGTGCCGATATCAAGACTGTCGATAAAGCACTTTCGGCCGATGAAGTCGATGCTCTTAATGAATACTTAGCCGCCATCAACACCGCTCCCGGAGCGATGACATCGAATCTGAAGATCCAATGGGTTGGCAAACCGACCTTTAGCGATGAAGCTCCGGATGAGAAGATCGCAAAGCCCGGTATCACAGCCATCATGAAACTTCCCGGTGATCCTGCAAAGGGCGAAACAGTATTTGGCGCTTCCTGTGGAACGTGCCACAGCATTAGCGATAAGAAGATCGGACCTCCGATGGTCAAAGCTGCGAAGGATATGAACTATGTGGCGCAGACGATTCGCTTTGGCTCCGGTCAAATGGCATTCTATGCGAAGGATGTCCTGAGCGATCAGCAAGCCGCCGATGCTATCGCATATATCCAATCCAAGCTCGGGAAATAGGTATATCGAATCTAGGTGGAGGCGGGGATTTCTCTCCGCCTTCGCCGAATCAATTCGCATACTTATTCGTACGTCTAAGGTCGGACGGCCATCAGGAATTGTTTCTGCCCCGGCGTTTGTCTTTACGTATATATGAAGAAGCTTACCATCGCATTCGTATTTCTCCTCACACTTTCATCTGCTGCTTTAAGCCAATCGAAGCTCTTAATTCCTATGGATTTGGAGCAAGCCAATCACTTAAAGGCCTATGGCATCACCTATTGGGCGCTTACCAAAGGAATTACGATCGACTGGCTGCTCAATTACCGGGGCGGGAGTTTTATGGCCGATAATGATGATGCTCTGGCAGCGGAGTGCCGCATTCGCGGCGTAAATTTCGAGAAGCTCGATGCCTCAAGCGCGCAATCGATCTATGCCCTTGTACAATCGGAAGATAAGAACATGGATGCAGTTCGGCTCGAGAAAGCGCCGAAGATCGCCGTCTACGTTCCTCCGGGTTTCCAACCTTGGGATGATGCAGTGACGCTTGCCCTCGATTATGCCGAAGTGCCCTACGAGAAGGTATGGGATGACGAAGTTCTTTCAGGAAAACTTGCGAAGTACGATTGGCTCCATCTTCATCATGAGGATTTTACGGGCCAGTATGGTAAATTCTACGGGCCATCGAGAAACGAACCTTGGTATCAGGCTCAGGTCCGGCTTCTTGAAGGAGAAGCGAAAAAATTAGGATATGCGAAGGTCAGTGAAATGAAGAAGGCCGTTGCGCGGAAGATAAAGGACTATGTAGCCAACGGCGGGTTCATGTTCGCTATGTGCTCGGCAACCGATAGCTATGACATTGCTCTTGCAGCGGAGAATACGGATATCTGCGATGCCGTTTTCGATGGCGATCCGATGGATCCGGATTTCGCTTCGAAACTTGATTTCAAAAAAGACTTTGCCTTCGAGAATTACAAGCTCGAAACAAGCCCCATGGTCTATGAATATTCCGAGATCGACGTACAACCAAGTGAGATCGGAAGCCAGGACAATGATTATTTCACTCTCTTCGATTTCAGTGCAAAGTTCGATCCTGTGCCTACGATGCTGACTCAGGATCATGTGAATGTCATCAAAGGCTTCATGGGGCAGACGACGATGTTCCACAAGCGATTCATAAAGAAGAACGTGACGATCCTTGCAGAGAATCAAGGGACGGAATTTGTCCGATACCTCTATTCGAACTATGGTAGAGGCTTCTTTGCCTTCTACGGCGGACACGATCCGGAAGATTACCAGCATCAGGTCGGTGATCCCCCGACAGATCTGCGCCTGCATAAACAAAGCCCGGGATACAGGCTTATCCTCAATAATGTGCTCTTTCCGGCTGCCAAGAAAAAGAAATTGAAGACGTGAATAATCCATGGTAAAAACGACCGTTATTGTTTTCTTCTGTGTAGCAGTTTTGATCGCATCTTCCGGAAGAAGCACCGTACGCCACTCTCCCGTTTCGGATAAATCTCTTACCTTCACGTTCAACAGGTTTTACATGAAGGATACGCTGAAGTTTGTCGAATGCACGCTTTCAAATAATACCGATAGCACATTCTGGATCCTTGCCTATGATACGACGCACGTTCATGGGAAGATCTTCATCCGGCCAATTTTTTCGCTGGAGGAGAAGAAAAAAGGAAAGTGGGATGATAGCGGCCTGGGATTTTCGGGAATCGGGATTGATCGGTTTATCTTTAGGCCGGGCGATAGATATTATTTCGAAACTCCGGATTTTGACCGCAACGCCGAGGCAATCAGGATCGGCATCGATCTCAGGATCAGATCTTCAGATAATACTCTTCGTATCGCTCGCCAACTTTGGTCCGATGAAATTAGATTGGGTAAGGAAAAAGACTGATCAACGAAGTTGAGATCCGGTATTGGTCGCAAAAAGCTGTCTCTATTATGTCTTCACTTCTTCAATCCCAGTATCTTCCGTAACTTCTCAGGTAATTTTCGGGTGCCTTCTCTCATTGTCAATCCCGATGCTTCTTTGGCATGCTTCCGAAGGAATTCGAATACCATCTCCGGATAATACCTGCACATTTCTCTTAAAGTCCAGCCGATAGCTTTGCGGATAAAGAAATCGTTTTCATGAAGCAGTTCTTCAAAACTTCCAAGTGCATATTCGGCATTGAGTTTTTTCTTACGGGCAGGAAGAACATGAATGAGTATGGCCGCGCGTCGTGTCCAGAGATGCCTACTCTTTGTCCAGGTTCGGACTTTGCTGTAGACGGGATCTCCGTAATTGATTGCAAGGACTCCGAGAATCTTGGTTGCGATCAGATCCAGCGTTGCCCATCCTTCGCAGCCGCCGATCATCTTCTTCAGGTAGGGGAGGTCTGCAGGTACAAGTTCCTTTGCATGTTGCTCCAAAAGCATGATTCCGATCGTTTGTTCTTCGAACCAATCCGAAGCCCAAAGCTCCTGTGTAAGGATGAGTGCTTCCTCCTTGGGTATTTTGTCTTTCTTCGGGAAAATAGACCGGAAAATGTCAGTTAACTCTGCCGCCTTGAGGCCATAGAATTTTTTCGACGACTTATGATATCCTTTATGAAAGGCTGCATGTTCGGGATTCCGAGCTCGGCCGAGGAGAATGCGAACCTTCTGCAGACGTGCGTCGCGGTAGGATTTCACGATCCAGTCTATTTATTTTTCAATAACGAATGGCATGGCAAGCTTTGCTCCGGATGCTGTTATTCTGATTATGTACGAACCGGAAGAAATTCCTGAGAGATCGAGCGGTACATCGCTTCTGCCTTTTGGATGGTGGCGCACTTCACGATGAATGGTCGAGCCTTTTGCATCGACGATCGCAAGATCGACATCTTCATCGTTCAGGGTTTTCAGATCGATATGTATCTTACCGCTTGCCGGATTGGGGCGAAGTGAGAATACCTTCGCAGAGAGCTGGCCATTCATCGCAAGCATGATCGTTTTATCGCCGCATTCATATCCGTAATGAAATCCGGTTTGTGCAACAGAAGTCGATAGCGCCATGCATTGCTCGTAATCGTTATCGGAGGAATTGAAATGAATATCCGATAGCGTCAGATCGGTTGTGCTATCTCTGGCAAGATAGACACGATAATACAATTCGGCAAGAATATGGTTGGGCGCAATAACGGGATTGCCAACGATCGTAATGCTATCTCCGTGTACCGATACGGTATGCGAACTTTGCGATGAGAGATAGGTAAGGAGATCGGGATGTTCGATCGAAAGCTTTGCATCGATACGAAAGATATCGTCCGGAACACTATCAGCAAGAATGCGCAGGACGAAAATATCGCCGGCTTTCACGCCATCGTTTCCACCCGCAAGCCGAATTGGATAATTTGTCGGATAGCGGTATCCGTGAGTGAGTGAGATCGGAGCCAGCGGTTCATTGCTCGTACTTGAAAATGTGAGCATTGCCTGCGATGCTGGTTTGTTTCCGATTGTATCGAGTACCGTCTGCACGCGCAATGTCGTGCCCTCTCCAGGAGGAAGAACGATCGGCAATGTATCGCCGGAGATCACGAATCCACTACCATTGATCAGTGCGTCGGAGATGATGAGTGTATCGCAGCCTCGATTCATCAGTAGCAGAGTTGAATCCGGCGCCGCACATAGCCGAGTTGTTGGAAAATCGATCGAGGGAATACTTGCGGCAAGGACTTTTAGTCCGTCTGTTACCGTAGCGCTGATGGCAATTGATGTATCACTCGTTTCTCCGGAGCGATGACGGCAATGCAGATGGAATGCAGCCGAGCGATTGCCTTTGAATGCGGGAACAAGCCGAACCGGAACATGCATCGTATCGCCGCTTCCTAAAGCACGCTCATTGCCTGCGAATCCAAGAAAATCTGCATCTCCGCTAATGCCCACCGGCTTCACATAGAGCGTATCGCAGCCGGTATTGGAGCAGACGATCTCAGCGGAATCCGTCCGGCAGATAGAGATCGGCACGAAGGCTACTGATGGCGTGAGCACTGAGAAAACACTTCTACCCGGAACGGCATCTCCTTTAATAAGCAGATCGACATTCTCGAACTCATCCTCTCGCTCGAATTCGAAATGGGGGAAGGTGATGAAGTTTCCAATATCGGGTGGATGAAAATGAAATACAACATTAACCGAGCTATCAGGGGGTAGCGCAATCGGTAACTGCAGCGGTTCCATAGTAAATCCGGTGCTCAATTGTCCCGGGCCCGAAAGAATATTCAGCGTATCGCAGGCGAAGTTCGTGAACGTTACGATCGTATCTCTTCTTTCGTCGCAGCTCGTGACGCTTCCAAGATCGATGTTTCGATATGGCATCGGCGATGGAGCAATGGACTTATTGAGCCGGCCTGCAATAAGCAGGGCAACTTCTCCGTCGACTCCCTTTCGAAGAGTTGCGAACTTCACACTTGCCTGATACTTACCTGGCAGGCCGGGGCGGAAGTGAAACGAGACAGTCATCGAACTATCCGGAGGCAAGTTGACGGGCAGAGTCCGGTGATCGAGAGTGAATCCTTTTCCGAAGATTGCCGAACGTGAAACGATCGTCATCGTATCGCATCCGCGATTGGTGAAGTCGATCGAAGTATCGCGAAGCGGCTGGCACATTGAGGCCGATCCGAAATCAACCGTCGTATCGAGAACGACAGGTCCGACCTTGGAAGCGGTACACAAGCCATGCATATAGAAATCGAGCGGGCGAGATCCGAAGCCATTCCAATCTGCATTGAAACGGAAATGTTCGGAGTAATCTCCGGTTGTCGGCGGAAGGAAATGAATACGGAATGTCGCGGAGCTATCGGAAGGAATGAACAGGGGATAGGTCACAGAATCAAAACTGAATCCAGCGCCGCTAATGGCTGCGTTCCGCGTGATGCGAAGCGGAACACAGCCGATATTGGCGATCGTGATCGTTGTATCTTTATATGGACTGCACGAAGAAACGGCATCCATCTCCATAACCGAATCGAGTCCCACCCCCGTAAAATCTGTAGCCTGTGCCGATGCCGAAAGCATAACGGAAAGCCGTTGGAGTATGCCGTTATCATCGAGTACGATCTGCGAAAATGTTTGATAGTTTCCCGGTACCGATGGATGGAAATGATAAACAATATTTACCGAGCTATCGGGCGGAAGGATTACGGGCAGATTCAGCGAGTCAAATGCGAATTCGGAGCTGTATAGCGTTGGCTGATTCTGAATACTGATCGTATCGCATCCTCTATTGGTAACAGTTACCAGAGTATCAAGTCCCGGTCTGCAAGGAGAAACGGTATCGAAGACGAGTACTTGCGGGCTCGCTACTGCGGCGAACGCAGAAATGACATCGGCCGAAAGTACGAAAGTCGTATCCTGTATCGATCCGCCATCATCATCCTTCCACTGGATGTGCAACGTATCGTTGAACGAACCGGTCTTATGCTGGGGATCGAAACCAATCAGAAAATCGGCATGGCTAAACTCATTGATAGGGAATGGATAACTTGCCGATGAATTGAGAGAGTAGAACGCCGAATCCGGCCCGGTCACGAAAGCATTTTCAACACTGAAATTCCTGCACCGTATTCCTTTGATGGCTGCTGTAAGTGAATCTCGGAGACAGTTTGTAATCTCCAACTTTTCGGGAGCAGTAAAAAGCGGCGTGGCTCCTAACGACCCTGTTCCGTACCGCCATACATCACCGTTCTGATCGACAGCGATCAATATGCCGGTATTGATTGAAGTAAGCCACCGTGTATCGGCATAGTTGCTCGGGCCGTTAATAGAATCCCAGGTTATGCCTTTATCCATCGTCGCTATAATGCCGTAATTCAGAGTCTGGAAATAGGCAGCGCTGCGGGAGATCGACATTCCTCCGTTGAAGAATCCGTAAGGCTTTTGGATCAGCGATACCCAGCTATCGCCTTCGTTTGCCGTTGCAAAAATTTCCGAGCGGTTCTGATTATGCGCGAAGTAATCTTCATTGGTGAGGTAGAGAAGGCTCGGATCGCATTTATCCCAGTCGAGGCTGTAGGAATCGGCAATGTTCGGATCGATCGGTTTTGCCTGCCAGGTTTGTCCGTAATCATGAGAGATGACTAGTCGTGAGGCCGAGGCTTCGTATACGGCAACAGTTCCGCCATCTTTATATGCTGCGACATTAGGATTGAGTCCGGTATATTTCTTCGTCCACGTACCGCCTCCGTCATTCGAAACATAAATGCCGTTCTGGGCAAGGCTGATAATATTTGTTGCAGCTCCGGCAAAAATGGAATACCGACTTCCCGATGAGCCTGGAGCAGGCTGCTCGCTCCAGGACAGTCCGCCATCTTTAGTAATATAGAGATGATTTGGAGTTCTGCATAATCCAGTGGTGTTATCGAAGAAATCGATATTCATCACGAGTTCACCTCCAACCATGGAAGGGAGGCTGACAGTCCATGTTTTTCCGCTATCGCGCGAGCACAGAATTTCTCGCAAGCCAGCCCAAAGGATTCCGTTCTTGAAATGAATAGCACCGCCGCTTGAACCGGGAGAAGAGTTGAAAATATGTGTTGCCAGATGTGACCACTGTCCGGGGCTTTCGGCAGGGGTAAATATTACTATTGCCGGAATGATAAGCATTCCGCACAACAGAATATGTTGTTTTCTGTGGCTTCTGTGGATACCGATGTGCATGTTCCCTAATGACCGGATCGGTGGGAATCCGCGTCGTACAACTCCTATTAATGAAGTCGCTTTATCCGGGAATAGTTCTCACGTTTGGAATGGCAGGAAATTCGGAATGCAAACAAAGGAGTTACGCAGCTTTTTTTACCGGCTCCCACTCTCGTTCATCGAAGATCAGCTTTCGGGCAAGCTCTCTGCCCTTCTCATCGATCTTATGAAGCGGCATGATCTTTCCGGAGTGAACGATTGCCATATCGAGACCTGCTTCGATAGCATAGTGAAGGAAAACGGAATTCAGTACGTGCCGCGAATGAGGATTCAGTCCGAACGAGACATTCGATACTCCGAGGATCGTCTTGCATTTCGGATGTGCGGATTTGATCATACGGATCGCCTCGATTGTCTCCATTGCCGATTTGCGGAATTCATCATCGCCTGAGCCAAGCGTGAAAGTCAGTGTATCGAAAATAAGATCTTCCTCTCGCATGCCGTATTTATTGACGGAGATATCGATGATGCGCTCGGCGATCTCGAATTTTTTCTCGCGGGATTTCGCCATGCCTTGCTCGTCAATCGTCAGAGCAATAACGGCGGCGCCGTAGCGCTTGCAGAGCGGGAGCACATGCGCCATGCGCTCTTCGCCATCTTCCATGTTAATTGAATTCACGATAGCACGGCCAGCGTAAAGCTTCAGCGCTTCTTCAATGACAGGGTACTCCGTCGAGTCGATCACCAGAGGTAAAGTGACTTGCGTATTAAAGAGCTTCATCACTTCACGCATATCGCGGACTTCATCGCGGCCAACATAGGCGACGCAAAGATCGAGCATGTGTGCGCCTTCCTTTACTTGCTCGCGAGCAACTCCGACTGCGGCTTCGTAATCTTCTGCAAGGATCAGATCCCGGAATTTCTTGGATCCGTTTGTATTGCAACGCTCGCCGACAATAACGGGTGCAGGCTCCTGAGCCAGCGGCGAAGCGGAGTAGATCGAAGCTGCTGCCGGAGTCCAGGTCACATGACGCTCTTTCGAAGTGATCGTTTCCGCGAGTGAACTCAATCTTTTAATGTGCTTCTGGGTGGTTCCGCAGCAACCGCCGATAACCGATACACCGAGATCGGCAACAAAATGCTTCATCCACTTCTCCATTTCTTCAGGAGTGAGGTGGTAATGCGCTACTCCGCCAATATTTTCCGGAAGTCCGGCGTTCGGCATGCAGAATACCGGCTTGGTCGAGTTTTGCGCGAGATAGCGGACATTCTCTTCCATTTCTTTCGGCCCTGTTGCGCAATTCATTCCGATGAGACTGACAAAATCGAATGGCTCAAGCGCAGTGAGAGCTGCTCCGATCTCCGTTCCCATAAGCATCGTGCCCATCGTCTCGATCGTCACTGAAGCAATGACAGGAATCTGTCTTTTGCGTTCGGCAAAGAGATCCTGACAAGCTGCGAGTGCACACTTCATTTGGAGAATATCCTGGCACGTTTCGATGCAGAAGAGATCGACTCCGCCGTCGAGAAGTCCGGCCATTTGCGAATAAAAACTCTCGCGCATATCGTCGAAACCGATATGGCCGAGCGAGGGAAGCTTCGTCGTTGGGCCAATAGACCCGGCAACAAAACGCGGCTTAACACTCGATGAATAATCAGCTGCAACCTTCTTCGCGAGGATCGCCGCTTCTTTGGATAGATCGTAGGCCAGGCTTGCGAGATCGTACTCAACGAGGACGATGGAAGCAGAACCGAAGGTATCGGTCTCAATCACATCGGCTCCGGCTTCAAGATAATCTTTATGTACAAGTGCCACTGCATCCGGCTTGGAGCGGACGAGATACTCGTTGCAGCCGGCAAGATGTTCGCCTCCGAAATCTTCGGAAGTGAGATGCTGGCCCTGCAGATGTGTGCCCGTTGCTCCGTCGAATACGAGCGGGCGATGTCTTAATGCTTCGAGAAATGTCATAAGCAAGTACTAACGCAATTGCGGGATTCTTGTTCCATTGCCCCAAAGATCCTTAAAATCGATTAAGAAGCCTCCGAATTCAGGTTAATCTAGTACCAGTCCTCGTAACGGATATTCCGCGTCACAGAGTAATTTTGCGCCCGCTAATTCAATGATTTCTATCTTTACAAAACCAAAATAACCACATGAAAACAATATTCTTTATCACGTCTGCAGTCCTCGCCACAATATTATTCAGTGCTTGCAAACAAGGATCGAATCTGACTGATAATATGCCAATGAGGACAAATGCGGGAAGCGGATCCTCAACGGCACATCCGGCAATTACTTATGTTTCTGGAACCACCCTTAAGAAGATATTCTATAATACAATTGCCGTTATGGATACTGACGGAACACATCAAACAAATGTGTACACGGCTTCTTCCTCTTCGGAAACGGATATGAATCCGACATGGTCTCCATCAGGAGGCTCAATCGCTTGGAAAACGATATCTTCGGCTGTTTCTTCATCGATTTTAACTGCAGAAATAAGTGTCAACTCAAGTGGAACTCCGGTTGCAAGCAATCAGCGCACGGTGTATTCACCCTCCTCTTCAGACTCGTTATCCATAATTACCCCCGCATGGTGCACCTCATCTGCAACAGCAAAAATTGCCTTTGTCCGCCAGTACATCGGTACAAATTTAGGAAAAAGCGAACTTTGCACAATCTCAGAATCGGGTGGGAGCGTTACTGTTCTTGCTTCCTATTCAAAAAAGAATTCTGCAGGAACAGTTATCAGTCACTATACCTATCCAACGTGGAGTCCGGATGATTCGAAAATTGCTGTTATTCGTGAAGATACCATTGGACATAACACGATTATGATCTTCGATGCTTCAACAGGTGCTGCATTGGATAGCATTCCTATTTCGGGTGGAGTCAGTGAATTAGAATGGTCTCGCACCGGCATGAACAAACTCGTTTATATTTACACACCCAATAGTTCAACTGCCTGGAGTCTATATTATGCCGATCCGACAACAGGTTCAACGCCTTCGACAAATTCCGTGACCGGTGGAGCACCTACGTGGTCTCCGAATAATAGTAGCATCATGTACGTGAATTCTTCTTTGATGAAAGTTATTCCTCTCACTGCGACAACGACGACAGTTAGCTCTTCCGGTCCTGGGAATAAAATGAACTGGAAGAAGTAACAGCGAATTATTATCTGAGATTAAGTATTCAATTAGGTTTATTAAGTGGGAGAAATACTCCCACTTTTTGTTGATAGCTGATATGCAAAACGAAGTACTTAACCGGCCTGACGCAAAATTACTGGGCGCCCAAGCGTTACAAATTCTCGATGATCTAAGTAATATTGGGAGGAATGATAGTAACTCAGAGCTTGAAATAACCAATAAGTATCTAAAAAGTGAGGAAGCACTGCAGAATGAATATCTTCGGTGTGCTTTGCTCAGTAGAAAAGCAGTCCTTTTGCATCGAAAACGTCAGCAGCCAGAAGCAGAAACTGCTTTTGCGGAAGCATTATTGCTTTCCGAAAAATTGAACAATTATTTTATGATTGGTAAGATCTATCTTGCATGGTCTGAAATTTCGCAAGAAAAAGGGCAAGTTGAGAGAACGTATGCGATGTTAGAAAACGCGCAAAAAAATTTCGGTAAAGCTAATCTGAGAAACTGGGAGGGAAGAGCATTATTAAATCTTGCTATTAATTATATTAATTGGGGCTCTTTTGAACAGGCTCCCGAAATTGCAGCTAGAGCAAAAGTACTTCTCGAAGATTCACCGTATGCGGATGATCAAGCATGTTTGTATGTCAACCTTGGTGTTTTATACGGCAGACTCGGATTATACGAACAAGCACTTCAACACTATCTGAAAGCGCTTCCCTATGCGGAAGAGGTACCGTTACATCAAAAAATTGTGATTTACTATAACATCGCCAGTGATCTGCAAAGAGCAAATAGGTTCGAAGAAGCCGAGTCAAAGTTTAGGGAAGGATATTCATTCGCAAACAACGCGAATTATGCATATGGAAAACTGATTACGAAATTTGGATTAGCGAATGTAATACATGTTCAAGGCAATATTTCCGCAGCGAGGTCTGAATTCATCTCCCTTCTTGAGCTTGCTCGCGAAATTTCGGATACCCATATGGAACAATGCATTTTACATGAACTTGGCCATATAGAATTAAAAGATGGAAATCTCGATGCAGCGGAAATTATGGCAAAAGCGGCTTTAGAGATTGGAGAAAAGACCAAATTTAATGCCTTAACGGCAGATGGACACGACTTATTGCATAGGATCGCTAAGGCCAGGAACAATTATCAAACTGCACTGGAAGAATACAAAATTTTCCAAGAACAATGTCTTGAGTTTCACCAGTTGGAAATCTCACAGGTTAAATCGCAAGCGGAAACAAGAATTGAGCTTAAGAGAATTGAAATGGAAACAGACAAAACAAGGCAAAAAGCCGAGCAGCTCGAAAAAGATCTTGCCAATTCCGCCATTCACATCGCTTCCCAGACCGATCTGCTTGATAAATTCCGCGTCGATTTGCAGCAGATCGTGCTCGAGATTGATGAGCCGATCAAAACACTGAAGAAGGTCAAAGCAAAATTAAAAGAGCTTCCGTGCAAGCAAATCGACTGGACAAAATTTGAAGTTCAGTTTTCTCAGGTGCACCCTGAGTTCAGGACGAAACTCGCCAATAAGTATCCCGACCTTACGGATATGGAGCAGCGTATTGCGGCGATGGTGCGGATGGATCTGAAATCCTCTGATATTGCCCGGCTTTTTTGCATCACCGAGCGCGCCGTAGAATTCCATCGGCTGAATCTCCGGAAGAAGCTGAATCTAAAATCGGGTGAGACTTTGCCGAAGTTTTTGTCGAATGTCTAACTCACCTGTTTGTTCCAGAGATTGCTTCGTCGTCCTCGGCGGACTCCCGCAATGACTTCCTATTGATACTGTCATCTAATAATAGACTACCGAGTAACGGCTTTTCCCCCCTTCCGGGTATTTTTGTGTCCGATACTTCGATGTTATTTTTTTTGCTTAACTATTTAACGAAATGGAAAACTCATTTCTCTTAGCAGCCTTCGCGGCCGGCACTCAGCCTCACAGCCAGTATAAAAGATTCTCTCTATTCGTTAAGAAGTTTCATGCGGGGCTAGATGCACTCATTGCTTCACCAGCTTCACCGTCATCTCACTTATTATCGAGTATGGGGACTTTTCTCGTTTGGCATCGATCGTCGCTATATAATGTGTCTCAATCGCAAGACCTGTAGGAATATCGACGACGAAATCCGCAGATATATCGGAAGTCACGCTGGCATTAGTAACATCACCCCAGCCCTTATTCTCAGAACTGATCTTCGCAAACTGTTTATCCAATGATTTCAGGGTAAAGATCGATTTCGTCGAGACTACTTTTCCGTCCTGATTCAGATAGCCGATACCTTTCCACCTGTCTCCAACGGCAACCGGATATCCCGCGAACGACGTAGTTTGAATGCATTGCTTAGCACTTCCCCTGATCATCTGAGTCATATCATCTTTTTCCGGATAGATGCTGTCAACATCCGTGCGTATGGCTTCCCCTCGCTTGTTCATATCTACCCAAAAAGTCCGCCCGATCGAGACTGTGGCAAGCGCGTACATATCTGCTACGATTTTTTTTGTGGCTTGCGTGGTGCTATGACATTTCGAGAAATCGTCGGTCTCGACATGAATGTCCAGATTCTTGCCGCTCATGGTTATGGAGATGCTCTCGAGTTTGTACGCAAGCCGAGTGACTTCATTTTTCAATGTATCCTCTACAGTAACCAGAAATCGTGAATCAGTCTGTTGCAGGATTTTCAACTTCCCGTCCTCGTTTTCGATGAAGTCTGTTCCTTTTTGCGAACTTGTTAGCTCATAGCGGTCGCCCTTCTTTAGATTGAGCCGGAGATCGAGGGAGTCGTGAGCTTGTGCAGAGGAGTTTTCTTCTGAAATCAGAAGAATCGAGAGGATGAGGAGAAGGGGTCGAAGAGTATTCATGCGAAAATAGATCGACAAAGATACGGATAATTCGATATTTCGCCGTGTTTGACATCCCGATGAAATTCAAAGCTAATAAGTCGCTCGGGCAGAATTTTCTTGTCGATGAGAAGGCCCGGAATCGGATCGCAGAAGCCGCAGGGATTGCCGAAGGAGACGTTGTGATCGAGATCGGCCCGGGCACAGGCCTTTTAACAAAAGAGCTGTTAAAACGGCCCTTGCGAAAGCTCATTGCTTACGAAGTCGACGCCGGAGCGATCGATTTGCTCAGGACTGAGATCCAAGACGAGCGCTTCGATCTGCGAGGTGAGGACTTCCTGAAAGCTGATCTCTTAGCCCTCAGTTCGGAATTCGGATCACGGTTGAAAGTGATCGGGAATATCCCGTATTACATCACGAGCCCCATCATTTTCAAGCTGATCGATGACCGCCAGGTGATCAGGGATGCAACGCTACTGATCCAGCTCGAAGTGGCCGAGCGCCTGGTCGCCAATCCACGAACAAAGGAATATGGTATTCCTACCGTACTAGCTAACTTCTTTGGTGAGGTGAAGTTCTGCTTCAAGGTGAAGGCCGGCTGCTTCAGGCCGGTACCGAACGTTGATTCGGCGCTCATCAAGATCGATTTCCTTCGAGATTATCTTTCCCGAAGCGGTACTAGAGAACCTGACGGTTTTGAAGCAAAAACCTTCCAGCGATTCGTGCGTACGATGTTCGCCATGCGTCGCAAGATGCTTCGCAACAACCTCAAGAGCTATCTCAGTACCGGCGACTTTGGCAAAGCGGTCGAAGATGTGGCCATCGAACGGTATCTCAGCCAGCGTGCCGAAGAGCTTGATGTGGAGGAATTCCTGAGATTCTTCATGGCAGTCGAGAAGTGGGTCAAATAACCTCTCTTGGCGTAAGAAACATCGAAGATCCCCACCATTAAGAGTATCTGGCTATAAGCGAAAGCTGACGTATTTTTGTAGTACCGACTTACACAACATTTTTTTGAAGAACCAACCGAAGCAGCCTGGTTTTTTCCGTGGCATCATACGCGTCACCTCGCCGACGGAAATGATCACCTTCATTTTTATCGTGTTGATGCTGGCCCTGACTGCCATCTTCCAGGACCATCTCGATACCATCGGCATTGTCATTAATTCTTCCATTCTGCTCAGTGCAATCGTCATTGTTAATTTCATTCGTACTAAGAGTGACTCGAAATTCGTTCGCGGGCTCCATACGTTCTATATTATTCCAGTCGTTCTGTTAGTCTTCAAAACCGTTGAAAAACTTTCGTTTTCAATACACGGTCGTGATTATGATAACATCCTCATGGCAATCGATCGCGGATTTTTCGGAGCAAACCCTACGGTTTGGCTTTATGAGCATATCCCCGTGATGCCTCTGTTTGTCGAGATCATGCAGATCTGTTATTTCTCCTACTATTTTCTGCCGATCATCCTTGCCGTCGAACTCTTCATTCGGCGCAGGCATGATCATACGGAAGACCGGTATACGGATGAGCTCGAGCAGCTGCGCTTCATCATGATCTACGGTTTGCTGACGTCGTACCTGGGGTATTTTTCCATGCCCGGCATAGGTCCGCGATTTACGATCCACGACTTCTGGGGAATATCGAAAGAACTGCCTGGTATCTATTTTACCGAACCGATTCGATGGTTTATCAATCTCGCAGAAAATATCAGAGTCGGGATGACAAATGCACAAGCTGCACATGTTGTTACACGCGACGTCTTCCCGAGCGGCCATACCGAACTTGCCTTGCTTTCAATGATCCTTGCGTTTCGATTCAATGCGCGGGCCCGCTGGGTGATCCTGTTCCTTGGCACGGGATTGATCTTCTCGACCGTTTATCTTCGATATCATTACGTGATCGATGTTCTTGGCGGTACTCTTCTTGCCTTGATCACGCTTTGGTCTGCACCACCTTTAATGCGTTATTTTATGGGCCTCAAGCGAAAGATCGGCAGATATTTGGGAAAGGCGTAGTGATATGCGGACTAGAAGTTCGTAGCAGGACGATCTGCACATTCGAGAGGACCGCTCATGTTTTTATCGGAGTAGTCGTAGTTTCGGGCAGGCAACACTTCTTTATCAGAGCAAGTCGTGATCTGGCGATTCTTGCTTCTTCGATATCAACCTGATAGCCGTCGTATCGAGCGGAGATGCTTGCTTCGTAGAGGAATTTGTAAGCGTCGTGGGCTGACTTCATTTTTTTGTGAACGAGGGTGATCCGTGACTGATGGCTATCTCTGCTAAAATCATCGTGCTTGTTCCTGTCAAGATAATATTCATCGAAATCCGCGTAAGAATCGCTTCCAAGTGTCAATGGGAAAAGGCAGCTTTCGATGAAATACCTGGCAGAGTAGAATGCTGTTGTCACCACCCAGTCATTCCACATTCCGGTCGAAAGCAGATGGTCGCATAATGATTCATTCAGCAGAGCAAGAGAAGTATTCATTGCGCGATGGACTTGTGAAAATAAATATATCCTTCTGAAATAACCTTCATGTCGTCATATTTTTCTCCCTTGCCAAAGAAATGGAATTCAATGGAGAATGTAGCATTCGTCTCTCTCTGGGTAAGCTCAGTCGTATAATCCAACACACGAAGGAGAGAATCATTTAGAAATTCTTCTTTCGAAAGAGCGATAAGCACTTCGAACTCATCCCAGTTAGTAATCCTTAGCTTGGCTGAGGAGGGATGAAAATTTCTTTGGCGCAGTTCTTCGAGAACGGATGCGGTCAACACCCCTGCCTTTTGTTTATTTCCTCCGAATTGTTGGTCAGCCAAGGCAATCAACCGATCGACCCCTGTTCTAACGCCTGCAGTGAACGATCCGATCATCTGATTCGGGCCGTAGCGTTCATATCCGGGTTCAGGTCCGATCCAATCGTCTTCGCTGACAACTAATCTTTGGCTCACATCATCTCTTGGCGCATTAGATTTTACCACTTGCAACTCCCATTCCTTCCTAAAATGAGGTCATTTCCCAAGTAGCAAATTCTATACCAATTTCAAAGTAAGCTCAACAGTTCTTCTATCACACCGGTAAGAATCTTGCCACAAGATTCTGTTCGTTATGACAAATTGTTTTACTCGGCAGTACCGATAATTTCCAGATATAGCGTTACTTATGACCTTATTTCAGCACGCGACAGCGATTTCGAATTTGGCACACCTGTTGAAAAGTAGCCTTGACGGGAAGGGGACAAAACTCCCCGCTTATGATCCGAAAAATATTGACGATTCTTACGAATCCGGTGTGGGATTAATCAAGGTCACCAATTGTGCAGAAATGAAAGATGCGAGATGGATTGCGAAATACTCGGATTTCGAATTTGAATGGGAATGCTTCGACAAAGCTGTATATCAGATACATGGTCAGTATTCGGTGTAAGCTGATCGTTAAATCTGAAATCGAGAAACTCGGACTTCATCACTCAGCTATAAAACTCGGTGAAGTCGATATCAAGGAGCCGATATCCGACGAAACTCGCAATACCCTAAACACACGACTCAAACGATGGGGACTGGAGTTGATGGAAGATAAGCGATCAATCCTCATCGAGAGGATCAAGGATGTTATCATTGAAACGATCCATTACGCCGATGAATCCGTCAAAATTAATTTCTCCGAATTGCTCAGTGAAAGATTGGGATACAGTTATACTTATCTAGCAAATATTTTTTCGGAAACAACGGGCTCAACGATTGAGCACTTCGTAATCGCTCATCGAATAGAGCGCGTAAAGGAGTTGCTCATGTATGATGATCTTACCCTCAACGAAATAGCTTACAAACTTCATTATAGCAGTGTTGCACATCTATCCCACCAATTTAAGAAAGTCACTGGGCTCACTCCAACTTTTTTTAAGCATTTGCGTCATAAGCGCCTAACCGGTCGCGAAAAAATCGTCGCTCTATGAGACTGGGGATGGATTGGGGGAAAAATGGTGATTTCAAGCATTCCTTACACTTTGGGCCAGAGGAATTGACTACCTCTAAGTACTATCTCTTTTGATTTTGCCTGAATTCGTCAGATTCCAACTTTGGCAAGATATTTGCTGGGCATGGCAGTTCTGGTTCCCATAAAACTACTGACCATGCCTTATCGGTCCGTAGTGTATCCCGTGGCAGGGGCATCTACTCGGGTAGGTGCCCCTAGTTTTTTTCGGAGAGCAGACTAATTGGTGATCGCCATATTTGCCTTCTTCCTATGGTGAACAGTCTCATAAATTACCAGTACAACGAGAATAGCAAGGAGGATCATCGAAGATCCCATTGTGCCAAAACCGAGGCCACCTTGTTCCGGAGTCTTAGTGAGTACGTCGCCGAATGTCGCTCCGAACGGCCGGGTCAAGACAAACGCGATCCAGAAAAGAACAATGCGGGATGCTTTTGTGAAGTAGTATGCCAGGACGACTAAGCTTAGAAGTGCAGTTATAAGAAGTGCTCCTCCAGCAAATCCCAGTCCGGAATTATCGGCAAGGAAATCACCGAGGGCTGTGCCCAGCGTGTTTGAAAATAAGATTGCAGTCCAATAAAATAATTCGCCTTTAAAGGTCTTAATATTCGTGACGGAAAGTGACTTCTCGCTATAATGCCATAGCCGCAAGACCACGATCAGGACTGTTACAAGGATGAGCGAACCGGTTGCATAACCAAGCCCGAGTGTCCGATCCATATAGTCCGACATCGTCGTCCCTGCCGTACTTGTGGCAAGAATCACGGCCCAGTAAAGAACGGGGATATTTCGCTTTGCAAAAAGCTGACCTGTAACTGCCAGAGCAAATCCGCTCAGCAGTATAATGGAGCTGATGGCATAGCCAACGTTCAGCGTCATTGAGAGGAGATCGCCGGCAGTTTCTCCGAGTGTCGTTGCCGAGATCTTCATGATCCAAAACAGCAGCGTGACTTCCGGGATCTTGTTTTTGCGTAAGTGATCGGTCATCAAATATCGAGAAGTGTGAGTACGGAGAAAAGCATTAAATGAGAAGAGGGTTTCCGGAATTTTGTCGGAATAGAATTTTGTTATAGTTTTGTCCGATCGATGCGATAATTCTTGTCGAGCGGATTGCCACGATCCCCGGAAGAATGGTATGGTTTAGGTGGGTTGCTTTCCCACCATATTAATATTTCCATGAACAGGCTTTTGGATTTCCAGAGTGTGTTTACCTGGAGCGAGCTCCCGAACTGGCTTATTGCGCTTTTTACCGGAATCTACGTTTTCATTACCGGTCGCCTATGGCGTATTGCATTGCGCAAACGCGTTCCGAATGTATCTATCTATCACATCTATTTCGGTAAAACCGAATCTGGGTCGAAACAAGGTGTTTTTCTTATTCTCAAGAACTTCAGCGAAGATCCAGCCTTGAACGTACATCTGAAATGGCATCTGGCCGTTCATGAACGGGAATCGATCGTGGCTTCCTCGAATCGGATCATTAGTAGCATCTATCCGAGCCGGGAGATCAAGAAAGGATTTGTGATCGGTCATCTCAACCAGTGGAGAAACGATCATGCGAATTTCTTTGTCGTCGTCGATATCAGCTATGAGGATTCCTGGAAGAAAAAATATACGGAAAAACATCTGGCAACTTACGATTACGATCTGGAAGAATTCTCTGTTGAATAGGTTGATCCCGGCCAACTTCTACTTGTCTTCGGGTGTTAGATCCTGTCATGCTCGATCATACTCAATTTCTTGCAATACTTCCTCAGGAGCGCATTCTTTTCCGCGATGCGGATAGGCTTGTTTATGATTCTGATGGCGTAACGCTTGAGCGGTATCGACCATCACTGGTTCTTCTGGCCGAAAGCGCTGAAGAGATCGAGAGAATTGTCGAATACTGTTACAATCATGGAATCCCTTTTGTGACCAGAGGTGCAGGAACGGGTCTGTCCGGAGGAGCGCTTGCTTGCGGTGAAAGCATCATGATTGTTACGGCCGGCCTCGATAAGATTCTGGAAGTCAATACTGAAGAGCGTTGGGCTCTTGTCGAGTCTGGAGTCGTCAATGAGCAGCTATCAAAATTTGTTCGAAAATTTGGTTTAGATTTTGCGCCCGATCCTTCAAGCGGTTCGGCATCGACGATCGGCGGTAATATTGCCGAGAATGCCGGTGGTCCCCATTGCCTTAAATATGGCGCAACGGCAGAACATGTCCTAGGACTCGAACTTGTTCTTACTGGCGGTAAGAAAATTTGGCTTGATGCCAATAATGCATCGGCACCGATCCTCTCGCTATGCATCGGAAGTGAAGGAACACTTGGCATCATCACGAAGGCAAAAGTGAAGCTCACACCAGTTGCAGAAGCGGTGAAGACTCTACTTATCGATTTCCCCACTGTGCGCGATGCCTCGGAAACTGTCAGCGCGATTATTGCTCAGGGAATTGTACCTGCAGCGCTGGAGATGATCGATGCAGAGGTGCTTGATGCATTGGAAGCTGCTTTTAAATTAGGGTTTCCCACCGATGCCGGTGCTTTGCTCATCATCGAACTCGACGGAAAAAAGCAATCGCTCGAACGCCTGAGCAATCGTGTGATCGAAATCGCCCAAGAACATCAGTGCCGGACTGTTCGTGTTGCTGCAGATGAAAAAGAACGAAATGCCTTGTGGCAGGCCAGGAAGAAAGCATTCGGTGCATTGGGCAGAGTCAGCCCAAGTTATTACACCCAGGATGGAGTAATACCGCGCCATGCTTTACCCGAAGTCCTTGAGCAAATAGCTGCAATTGGAGAGAAGCACCAGTTACGGATTGCAAACATCTTTCACGCCGGAGATGGGAATTTACATCCAGCCATTCTCTACAATGAAAAAGATCCGGAAAGCGTCAGACGCGTTCTGGAGGCCAGCAAAGATATCCTCAAGCTCTGTATCAGCCGAAACGGCTCAATTACGGGCGAACACGGAATCGGGATAGAGAAAAAGGAGGCCCTTGGCTGGATGTTTGGCGAAATGGACATTGCCATCATGGCAAGGTTGCGGAATGTCTTTAACGGGCAAGGAATG
>JAUZOQ010000027.1 GCA_030706385.1 Bacteroidota bacterium
GATACCATAGGAATGATCGGCGTAACCTGGCGTGATCTTATGAAGGAAGTGCACCTTCCCATCCGCCTCGCGAACTTCGACTTTCAAGTTATGGATCCGCGGATAGCGATCGGCAAGAGCATTAAGTTCGTGGTAATGAGTTGCGAAAAGCGTTCGTGCGCCGGGAATAGTGTCGTGAATATATTCCGATATCGCCCAGGCAATTGAAAGTCCATCGAAGGTTGAAGTGCCTCTGCCAAGTTCATCGAATAGTAGTAACGAATTCTTCGTAGCGTTATTCAGAATATTTGCCGCCTCATTCATTTCAACAAGGAAGGTCGACTCGCCGCTTGAAAGATTATCACTTGCTCCGACTCTGGTGAAGATTCTGTCAAGTACAGGTAAGGTACACTTTGATGCCGGGACAAAAGATCCGACATGGGCCAGTAGTGCGATTATTCCCGTCTGCCGAAGAAAGACGGACTTGCCGGACATATTCGGTCCGGTGATGACGTAGAACTCCTTCTCGCCATTCTTAAAGTTTACATTATTGGGTGTGAAGCGTTCTCCGATTGGAAGGGACTTCTCGACAACGGGATGCCTGCCGCTTTGGATGACAAAGGCTCCTGAGTCATCAAATTCGGGCTTGACCCATGCTCCGCGAGTTGCAACGGTGGCAAGCGACACAAGAACATCTGCCATGCCAAGTAACGAAGCATTATGTTGCAGTGATTCAACTTCACCAATGACTTGTGCTCGAAGTTGCGCTGCAATTTCAAGCTCGAGTGTTGCCATACGTTCCTCGGCGCCGAAGATCTTTTGTTCGTATTCTTTGAGCTCCGGAGTAATATAACGTTCAGCATTCGCAAGGGTTTGTTTACGATCGTAATCTTCAGGGACTTTTGACTTATGAGTATTACTTACTTCGATGTAGTATCCGAATACTCCATTAAAATCAACTTTCAGCGATGAGATCCCTGTGCGCTCGCGCTCGCGGGATTGTATATCGAGAAGTTTTTGACGGCTTGTCGAAGTCAATTCTCTGAGCTCATCGAGTTCGATATTCGCTCCGTCGCGGATCACTCCGAGATTCGAGGGATTGACGGGAGCTTCAGGATTGATCGTACGATCTATCTTTTCTGCAAGCTCGCTTAGGGGCCGAAGATCTTTAGCGATCATCTCTAAGAGTTCGGAAGTATTAGCACCCTCCGGAGATTCGGGAGCAAATTGCGAAATGTTCGAGAGTAGATTCTTGACATCTGGGATGCGCCACAATGTAAACTTCAATTGAAGATAGTCGCGCGGTGAAAGATTTCGGGCGCTGGCGAAACGGCCCGCCAGGCGTTCGAGATCGCCAAGCTGACGGAATTCCAGCCGAAGTTGTTCGCGCAACTCGCGAGCTTCAGTAAGGAGAACAATTGCATCAAGACGTGCCGAAATCTCCGGAAGACTGCGAAGCGGCATGGCAAGCCATTTGCGAAGTAGGCGCGCTCCCATTGCAGTCGAAGTCTCGTCCAGTGTTCCGAGGAGCGAAGCGTTTGAGCCGTCATCGGAAATCGGGAAAAAAATTTCAAGATTTCGCCGCGTAGATTGATCGAGGATGAGTGTACGGCTTGTGTCGAAGCGAGTGATGCGAGTGATATGCGTAAGCGTCGTGGCCGAGCGCGTTTCTCTCAAATAATCCAGTACAGCCCCCGCTGCTGTGACTGCAAGTGACAGCTCGTCAATTCCAAAACCTTTCAGTGATGAAGTTTTGAAATGGTCGAGCAGAAGTTGCCGTGCAGTTTCCGGATTGAATGCCCATTCTTCTCGTTTTGTAAGTGTGGGTTTCTGCTCAAGAGCCAGAACATACGGAGCCAGTTCGATTTTCTGGGCTTCTCGACGAGAGATCAGTAATTCTCGCAATCCCAAGGAAGAGAGATGCTCGGCCAAATGAGATTCTGCGATCTCGCCTGCGACAAATTCACCGGTTGAAACATCTGCGTATGCAATGCCCGCCAATCCGCCGGATGTTACGATAGCTCCTACATAAGTATTGCGACCAGTCTCCAATAATTTTTCGTTCATCTGCACGCCAGGAGTCACGACTTCGACTACATCTCTTCGGACAATACCTTTAGCAAGTTTCGGGTCTTCGAGTTGTTCGCAGACTGCTACACGGTAGCCGCTGCGGATCATTTTCGGAAGGTAATTGTCGAGCTGGTGATGCGGGAATCCAGCAAGCTCAATATTGCCCGCTGTTCCATTGTTGCGTTTGGTAAGTGCGATGCCTGTGACCTTCGCTGTTGTGACGGCATCTTCGCCAAACGTCTCGAAGAAATCGCCCATTCGGAAAAAAAGGACCGTATCGGGATACCGTGCCTTGATCGAGCCATACTGCTTCATCAAGGGAGTTTGTTTATCTTCGGCTATTCTTGCTTCTTTCGGCATTACTATAGGTGCTCACATCAACGTTAACAAAGTTACGAAATTTCTTTTTATCTGAAAGAATTCCATTGCACAAGGTTTATAGAACTCTCTCTGGGCGTCAAACGCGTCGAATTCCAACGACAACGAAACATGATTTATTACACTAACACAATGGAAGAGCCTTCGAAAGTCATATTTTTGTGGAGATGAAGATCTATCGGAATATTTCAGCACTAATTACTCCTATCGGAAAATCCGCTCTCCGGGGCACTGCAATGCGCAGGAATGTCATGACTGTTAGGAATGCCTGTATGATTGTTGACGATCGTGGTACAATTATCGATGCAGGAAGCGAGAAAGAAATCGGAGGGAGAACATTTGAGGAGGAAATTGACTGCAAAGGGCTGCTTGCGCTTCCAGGTTTTGTCGATTCGCATACTCATGCAGTTTTCATGGGCGAGAGGAGCAGCGAATTTTGCATGAGGGCGGAAGGGAAGTCATATCAGGAGATCGCAGCCATGGGAGGGGGAATACGCTCGAGTGTTGAGCATGTCCGTAATTCTTCTGCGACCGAGATCGCAGACTATTCGCAAAAATTCGTTCGCAACGCTCTTTCACTCGGAACGACTACCATGGAGATCAAGTCCGGCTACGGACTTTCTGCAGAATCGGAAATCGCACTTCTCGAAGCCGCCAAACGAGTTGGAGAGCTCACAGGTATGGAGGTTCTCCGCACATGGCTCGGTGCCCATGCTGTGCCTGCGGGTAAGAAACAATCACTATATGTTCAAGAGTTGGTGAGTGAACAGCTCCCCGAAGTTATCGGAAGGCATGCAGCTGAGTTTTGTGACGTGTTTTGCGATGAAGGGTATTTTACCAATGATGAAGCAGAAGAGATATGTGTTGCTGCAAGGGCCGCCGGGTTGAAGATAAAACTCCATGCCGATGAACTTGCTGATACTTCAGGAGCAGCTCTTGCAGTAAAACTCGGCTCTTATAGCGCCGATCATTTGTTAAAGATTAGCGATGCCGGAATCTTGGCATTAGCCGGGAGTGACCGAACCGTTGCGACTCTGCTGCCCATCACGGCACTGTGCATCCGGTCGGCGTACGCTCCGGCCCGAAAGATGATCGAATCGGGATGTGCAGTGGCCGTCGCAACGGACTGCAACCCCGGAAGTTCAATGAGTGAGAATATGCAGCTAGCGATTTCACTTGCTGTCATCGGCATGGGCATGAGTCCGGAAGAAGCCTTATCGGCAGCGACGCTCAATGGAGCGGCTGCTGTTGATCGTGCTTCGACTCACGGATCGATCGAAAAAGGAAAGCGCGCGGATTTTGCTCTTTATGATATTCCGAGCCTATCCTATCTTCCTTATCACATCGGCGTGAGTGATATTGCAGCAGTCGTAAAGAACGGACGAATTGTAAGCGGAATTCTGTAATATGAGAAATGTAATTTTTATTATTGCGATCTTTTTCTGGATCTTGAACATGATCGCAAAGAGCAAGCGTAGGCAAAAACAAACGACAGAGCGGGAGCGAATCGTCGAGCTAAATAAGCGCGTAGGGCAAAGGACCGAAACAGACGGGAGCCGGAGCCGGAAGTCTCAGCAATTGCCCAGAGAAATTCAGGCATTGCTTGCTACTCGGAAAGCTCCCCTGCCGGAAGCGACCGATTATGAATTAGCATATGCTTCGAACGATTATGCAGTTGAAGAAAAGAAAGCTGAGTTGCCGCTGACTGAGGTCGAACTTGAGCCTGCATCGCACTTTAGGAAAAATATCGGTATGATCGAATCTCTCGGCACTGAATCTGCCGAGGAGAAAGAGGCATACGATAAGGATAAGAGGGTCATTCCAAGTTTGGAATTGACTGCACCTGCGATCAGGCAATATGTGATCGGCGCCGAGATCCTTGGGAAGCCAAAGGCTTTACGTAATTCGAGACAAATCCGTTCTCTATAGAGGAACCCTTGGCTAGAGCAATTAAATTAGGCACGAATCCGAAAGTCGAAGCTCTTGACGTGAAGGACTTTGACGTTTCCACATTTATTTTTGTCCTACTCCTCACCATCGGTGGGTTTGTTGCCATCTATAGTGCAACATTCGCAGCGCAAATGAACGATCGCTTCAGCCAACAACTCCTCTTTGGTTCTGTCGGGATCGCCATTCTTATCGTCATGGCTCTCGTCCCGGTTCGATGGTTCTCTGTTGCAGCATACCCCGTCTACATTCTTTCACTTGGCCTTCTTGTGCTAGTACTGGTGAAGGGAGAGGTTGTCTACAATCAGAAAAACTGGCTCGCATTATTTGGAGGTTTGCGCTTCCAGCCTTCAGAGATTGCCAAACTAGGTACGATCATGGCGCTTGGGAAATTTCTCTCCGCTGATAGAAAGTTGACGAGACCGTTTGACCTCATAGTCGCCTGCGGAATTGTCCTGCTTCCAATTGCCCTGATCTTGCTTGAACCGGATCCTGGAAGTGCGATGATCTATTTCGGATTGCTTTTTATTGTATTGCTTTGGGCCGGTGCCGATCTTTTTCTGCTGCTTACTGTGGTTGGCGGAGCCGTTGTTGCCGTGCTCTCGCTTTTTGGAAAGACTCCGATGATTATCTCCGTTTTATCGGTTGGAGCAATGCTATTCTTCTTCTTTCGAAAAAATCTCATTACCACGGTAGTAGCATTCAGCATTTTGATTGGCGCATCGTTCAGCGCGGATTTTATCTACAATCATTTGCATCAATATCAACGTCAGCGCATTGACTTACTTCTCAATCCGGAGATGGATCCTCTAGGCGGAGGATATAACATTATTCAGACGAAGATGGCTATCGGTTCCGGTGGGTTGGTAGGGAAGGGATACTTGCAGGGCACGCAGACTCAACTTCGTTTTGTGCCTAAGCAATGGACGGATTTCATCATGAGTGTTCCTGCCGAAGAATTTGGCTTCCTAGGCTCTCTAGCGATCCTGTTGCTGTATATATTTCTAATATACCGAAGTCTTGCCATCGCTGCTTCGGTCAGAAGCAACTTTTCAAGTCTCCTGGCTATCGGGATAACCGGGATTTGGTTCTTGCATGTCCTGGTAAATATCGGAATGACAATCGGCCTGTTCCCAGTCGTTGGAATTCCGCTCCCTTTCATGAGTTACGGCGGGTCCGCATTGATAACGAATATGGTCATGGCCGGAATCCTCATGAACTTGTATCGCAACAGGCGGGTGATGTATTAGTCTCTCCGGAGCTCCCGATCCGATTTGTAGATATCGAGAAAACGTGAATCCTTGCCGAAATCCAGCAGGGTTAAATTCAGTGTAGTAAGCGAGTGCCGGTTTTTTCCCTAACCTGTAACTATTCTTTGTCTAATTCGTTGTGTGTTGTAACACGCATTCATCAATTGTATTCATTCATTCAAGGAGAGATACACATGTCCACTACTACTAATAATATTCACAAATGGCTCGCCGCCATTGGTTTTCTGACTTTGTTCGTGCTTGCTTCATGCAAAAGTAGCACAAGTCCCACGACTACTCCGAGCACTCCCTTTGTCGAGACGGCTTTGGTCTCAGATACGCTTGGATATAATGCCGCATTGATAGATACTACCTTCGCAAACGGATGGGGTATTTCTGTCGGTCCGACTGGGTTGTTCTGGCTATCGTCAAATCATGGAGGCGTAACTGATATCTATGATGGGAACGGAGTTACCAAAAAAGCGCCTGTGACGATCCCTTCTAATAATGGTACAGATCCTGGAGCTCCAACCGGTGTGATCTATAATGGCACTGCAGATTTTGGATCATACCTTTTCATCTATGCCGGAGAGGACGGAATCATTGCCGGCTGGAAAGCTGCCAGTGGATCAAGCGCTGTAAAACTTGCTACGGATGCATCGTCCGGCGCAGTCTATAAAGGAATTGCGATGGCAAGCACGGGTGGCAACAACTACCTATACGTTACAGATTTTGGAGAGAACAAGATCGTTGTCTACGATAAGAACTTCCAACCAGTCTCGATGACTTTCACCGAGGGCGGTTCGCCTGCAATACCGATTGGTACTCCAGGGTTCGGGCCGTTCGGAATCCAGAATATCGGAGGTTTGCTCTACGTAACCTACGCAAAACATAAACCTGCACCAGATGATGGTGACGATGCAGGCGGGGCAGGAAATGGATATGTTAGCGTATTCAAACCTGACGGCACATTTGTCAAGCGATTTGCTTCACAAGGCACACTCAGTTCGCCTTGGGGGATTGCTGTTGCACCTTCAACCTTCGGTCAATTCAAGAACGCTATCCTTGTCGCCAATTTTGGTGATGGCACAATTAGCGGTTTTGATTCCACCGGAGCATCATTAGGACAGATCTCGACTGATGCGAACAACACACCGATGCATATTCCAGGAATATGGGGACTCCTTTCGACCGGGTCGACCTCCTTAGGCAATGGTGATGTTCCCAACGCCCTTTACTTTACAGCTGGGCCGCACGAAGAGGACCACGGAATCTTCGGATATGTCTTACCTCAGTAAGAGCAGGTTAATAATCGAATCTGAAATCCTATGCCAAGGCATAGGATTTTTTTTTACAGTAATTTTCGGAATTTCGAGAGAGAGTCCGCAAAACATTTTCATGGGACGGTCTTTGCCAGGCAATGAACTAAATGGAACTGGTCGCATTGAATAATTAACCTTGGGTTCATGAGAATTCTACTGGCAAGAATCCGAAATTTGAGCGACTTAGCAGAATGTTCGTCGAAGAAGTCCTATATTTGTAGGCGAAACTTTGTCGTTTGAGCGGCATTTTCTCGAAAAAAAAGTTGTTTTCTCAAGACTTTTTAGGACACCCTATCTTTTAAGTTGAGATGCTGAACGAATTTAGTCACGTATTTGCATTTTTTCTTCTTGCAATAATCTTTGTTGCCGGGGGGATTATTTCCAACTACTTCATTCGGCCGCACAAACCGAATGAACTGAAGCTCTCCATTTATGAATGCGGCGAAGATCCCATCGGCTCAAGTTGGCTGAAATTCAATATTCGTTTTTATGTCGTCGCTCTGATCTTTATCTTATTCGACGTCGAAATAGTTTTTCTTTTTCCATGGGCTGTTGTCTATAAGCAAATGGGAGTATTGGCATTTGCTGAGATGCTGGTATTCCTGGCAGTGCTCATAGTGGGGTTTGCGTACGTATGGGTTAAGGGCGATCTTGACTGGGTACGGCCGAAACCTTATATTGCCAAACTTGACGATCTTATTTCACGCGACAAACCACGCATCATTCCGAGGCCGGTGCCAACCATGGCTCAGCCGGTGCCGGAAGAAGTTGTCGCAGGGTAATTCGAATTCTTAATTTGTGGGGCGGAGATTCTGATCCGTCTGAGAAGGCAAATACCTTCTCTCCGGCACATCATGGCCGGTCTGCAGCAAATCTAAACCTAGATGGGACTTTTAGACAAACAAGATAATCCGTTCGAATCGAGCAATATCGTAATTACCGGTGCCGATACACTGCTAAACTGGGCACGTTTATCAAGCTTATGGATGATGGGCTTCGGTTTAGCCTGTTGCGCGATCGAGATGATGGCAGCTTCCGCATCTCACTATGATATCGGTCGTTTCGGTGTCATCCCCCGTCCGAGCCCACGTCAATCCGACATCATGCTTATCTCGGGTACTGTCACTCTGAAAATGGCTACGCGCACGAAACTGTTGTATGAGCAGATGCCAGATCCAAAGTACATTATTTCCATGGGTTCGTGCTCGAACTGTGGCGGACCGTATTGGGAACACGGATACCATGTCTTGAAGGGCGTCGATCGTGTCATTCCTGTTGATGTGTATGTTCCCGGCTGCCCGCCTCGTCCGGAAGCACTCTTGGAAGGATTGATCAAGGTGCAGGAAAAAGTGCGGAAACAATCGCTCGGAAAAACAACTGTATGATTTGATGATAAGCCGACTTCTCGTCGGCTTATCCGAATATGACTTGATGTAGTGCGAACGTAAGAAAATGACGAATACAGAAATTTACGATAAGCTTAAGTCGGCATTCGGCCCGGTAATCGGCGAGTGGCATGAACAAACAGGAGGGGAGTATATGAAGCGCCTGTCTTCGTATGCTGATGTTGCCGATACCAGCTTCATTCGCGACGTCTGCCTCTATCTTCGCGACGAACCGGGACTCGAATTTGATAGCTTGCTTCTTCTTTCCTCGGTTGATAATGGCGACAAGACTCTCTCCGTGGCCTATCACCTGGAATCGAAAACCATGAGGCATTATATCGCATTAAAGGTTACAGTACCTCTTGATAATGCGATCGTGCCATCGGTCACGGAAGTATGGAGTCATGCCAATTGGCAGGAGCGCGAAGCATGGGACATGATGGGAATCAAATTTCTTAATCATCCCGATATGCGCAGAATACTGCTTGACGACGACTGGGTCGGACACCCGCTACGCAAGGACTATGTCTATCCCGATTATTACAGAGGAATGAAAGTACCGTACTAGAATTTATCGGGGAGATCATGGAGATTTCCACCCCGCACTGGAACGAGAAACGAAATTTATGGAAGTACTAGAGAGAAAAATGCAAACGCTGCCGGTTCCTACAAAGGTTATCCCGGCAGAACAGATCGATCCGAAGAGGCTCCGAACGGAGGAGATGGTACTGAATGTCGGACCTCAGCATCCATCGACTCATGGCGTACTTCGTCTCGAGGCAGTGCTTGACGGCGAGTTAGTCATTGACGTCGTTCCATTTCTTGGTTATCTGCATAGATGCTTTGAAAAGCATGCAGAGGCAATGACCTATCCTCAGGTTGTTCCCTACGTCGACAGGATGGATTATCTTGCTCCGATGAACGGCGAACTTGGGTATGCTCTGGCCGTCGAGCGGATGATGGGAATCGAAGTGCCGGAGAAAGTCGAATACATCCGTGTACTCTTTAATGAACTGCAGCGAATCGCTTCGCATCTTGTTGCCGTAGGCACATTTGGAATGGATGCCGGCGCGTTTACTCCCTTCCTCTATTGTTTCCGCGACCGTGAAGATGTTTTAGAGATCTTTGAAAAAACATGCGGCGCACGCCTGCTCTACAATTATATCTGGGTAGGTGGCCTTTCTCATGATTTGCATCCCGATGTTTTATCGATGTGCCGTGCCTTTGTAAAGAAGAGCCGCGCCACTCATAAGGAGATCAACGAACTGCTTACGTTCAATAAGATCTTTGTCGAACGCGTTGCGAATATTGGAATTCTGAAACCCGATGTTGCGATCAATGGCGGAGCTTCAGGGCCGATGCTTCGCGGATCTGGAGTGAAATGGGATTTGCGGCGTGACGATCCGTATTCGATTTATGACCGTTTCGAATTTGAAGTCCCGGTTGGAACGGGGATGATGGGTACGCTCGGAGATTGTTTTGACAGGCATTGGGTGAGAATGTGCGAGTGGGAGCAATCGCTTAATATCATTGAGCAAGTGCTTGAAAAATTTCCGCAGAACGATAAGACCGATGTTCAGAAGGCTGTGCCGAAACGCATCAAGCCTGCGGCTGGTGAAATCTATTCGCGCGTCGAGACAGCTCGTGGAGAACTTGGATACTATATTATCTCCAAAGATAACATCAATCCATGGCGAGTCAAAGTGCGTTCTCCAGCTTTTGTGAACTTGAGCCTGCTTCCGATCATTTCGCGTGGCTACTTGATGGCCGATCTGATCGTCATTCTAGGCTCCGTGGATATTGTGCTCGGAGAAGTGGACAGGTAATCATTAGGATTAATCTATTACAGGATGTTTCAAGACCTAAATCAATTTATCGTAAGTCTGATCGGCAAGGGCGACCTCTCTGATATCTTATCAGTAGTCGTGTATTCAGCATTACCGCTGGTCTTAATCCTACTCTATGCCCTCGTGGCGATTCTTGGAGAGATGAAGATTTCAGCTTGGCTTCAGGACCGATTGGGACCAATGCGAACGGGGCCTTATGGTATCCTTCAGCCCATAGCTGACATGTTGAAGCTCATCCAGAAGGAAGATACGACGCCAAAACTTGCCGATAAGAAGCTCTACAATGCAGCGCCGTTCATTGTTTTTATCGGAAGCTATATGGCGTTTGCAGCTCTTCCTTTTGCGGCGATGTATGCCGGTGCAAGGATTAACACAGGTATTTTTTATATCGTGGCTGTCAGTGGAGTGGTAGTCGTTGGAATCTTGATGGCAGGGTGGGGATCGAACAATAAGTATGCGCTTCTCGGGTCGATGCGTTCAGTTGCCCAGATCGTCAGCTATGAGATTCCCGCCGGTCTGGCAATATTATCAGTTGTAATGATAGCCGGAACAATGGATTTGCAGACGATCTCTCACTTGCAGCAAGGAGGATTACAGAACTGGTTCATATTCGGTGGTCCAAAATCACTTGCAGGATTCGGCGGCGGTTATGCCTGGATACTTACTCCGCTCATGGTTGTCTCCTTCCTGATCTATATCGTCGCATCGCTAGCGGAAACGAATCGTGTTCCATTCGATATTCCGGAAGCTGAATCGGAACTTGTAGCAGGCTATCACACTGAATATTCTGCGATGAAATTCGCTCTGTTCTTTTTGGCTGAATATGCTAATATGTTCGCCGTGAGTGCTATTGCTTCCGTGCTGTTTCTTGGCGGCTGGAATTCGCCGATTGCAGGATTTTTGGATGCTCCCTGGATGGGAGCGATCTGGTTTATCGGAAAGGCATTTAGTTTTGTTTTGATCCAAATTTGGATTCGCTGGACGCTTCCACGGTTGCGCGTAGATCAGTTAATGCATATTTGTTGGAAAGTGATGATCCCCTTCGGAATGGCAACAGTTCTTCTCGTCGGTACGATCGTGACGTTCCTAGCGCACTAAATGTGGAAACGTCGGCTTGTCTTTAACCTGATCTTTTTTATCGGTACGCTGATCGCCGGAATAGGCTGGCTCAGCGAACTGCGAGAATGGAATCTTCGGCTTGGCGATCTGGCGATTGCCGGACACGCAATCCAGATCGCAGGAATATTTGGAAATCTTCTGACGCCTGATGAAACAGGATTTGAAGAAGATCATAAGGAATTTGAAGACCAATAACACATGAGCGGATATTTTAAGGATATACAAGAGGGAATCGGAACAGCATTCAAGGGAATGTCGATTGTCATGAAGCATCTTCTCAAGCCGAAGGTGACCAGGCAGTATCCGAATCCCGAAGCTCGATTCCAGTTGCCGGAGCGCGCACGTAACAGGCTCTACGTCAATATGGATGATTGCATTGGCTGTGATCAGTGTGCGCGTGCTTGTCCGGTTAATTGTATTACTATTGATACTGCAAAGGCTATTGCAGGGGAAAACATCGGAACGACATCAAATGGGAAAAAGAAGTCTCTTTGGGTAACGCGCTTTGACATTGATATCGCAAAATGCTGTTACTGCGGACTCTGTGTATACCCTTGTCCAACAGAGTGTATCATCATGACGGACGTCTATGAGTTTTCGGAGTATGATCGTGTGAACCTCATCTATAACTACGCTACGATGGATGCGTCTGAGGCTGCCGAACATACGGAAAAAGCAAAAAAAGAGGATGAGCGACTTGCTGCCGAGCGAGCGAAACAAGCCGAGGAAAAGGCAAAAGCAGCAGCTGCGAATCCGCAGCCTGCCGCGCCGCCAGCTCCTGCGCCACAGGCGCCGCCTGCTGCCGGAGGCATAAAGCCCCCGCCGTTTGCTGCAAAACCCGGAGGGATCAAGCCGCCGCCCTTCAAAGCTGGATAACGTACATTTTCAAGATCAGAATGTTTGACATAATTTTCTATATTTTCGGTGCAATAACGGTAGGCGGTGCTTTGGTAACGGCATTCGCAAGGAATATCGTATATGCTGCATTTTCACTGCTGTTTACTTTCTTTGGGATTGCCGGGCTCTATATTATGGCCAACGCAGACTTCCTGGCAGTCACTCAGCTACTAGTTTATGTCGGCGGTATCTTGATCCTTTTGATTTTCGGCGTTATGTTGACGAGCCGGATCGGTACAGTGGATATTCGCGTAGGCACAGGATCCCGGTGGGTTGCGGGAATTATGGCTTTAGGACTTTTTGCGATCTTATGCGCTGCATTTTTTGGTACTGCTGCAACCCATACAGAAAAGTCGGCCGATGGCAAATCGCAGGTCGTGACTTCATGGGCAACGCATGCGACACGCCCGTGGTCGGGCAGCAAGTGGAATCAGGATGCGACGACGGAAGCGTTGAAGCCAAAATATGGAGCCCCCGATGAGGTGAAATCGAATGAAGGATCTTCGGGTACTTCGGTTGAGATCGGAACACTCTTTCTTACTGATTATCTGCTTCCCTTCGAAGTTATTTCAGTATTGATCTTAGTATCGCTTCTTGGTGCAACGATGATCGCGCGCAAAGAACCGACGAAAGAAGAAGAAGCCATCGCTGAATCGGTATCAGTTTAATACATTTATTATGACAGTCGGACTAAATCATTTTCTCGTTATTGGCGCAATTCTCTTTGTGCTTGGGATCTTTGCCATGCTTTCGAGAAGGAATGTTATTGCTGTTCTTATGGGAGTCGAGCTCATCTTAAATGCGGCAAACATTAATTTTATTGCTTTCACGCGTTACGGTGGCGTGAACATCGGCGGGCAGATGGCTGCCATCTTTGTTATTGTCATTGCTGCCGGTGAAGCAGCCGTGGCGCTTGCCATTGTACTGAATATCTACAAGAACTTCAAATCGGTTAATCCATCCGAAGTGGATTCGCTCAGAGACTAACGCTCTATGGATCAACTCTTATCGCTATCGCTCATCATACTCGGGCTTCCGCTGCTCTCGTTCGTGATTATCATTTTTAATCAGAAACGTTTGCAACAGAAAGCCCATCTTATCGGCATACCGATACTTGGCATCGCTCTTGCACTTGCCATCTATATCTGCTATTCCAAACTCTCCGGCATTCCGGCAACTATTAACTGGTCAACGAAATGGATCAGTTTTGGCAATGTGCCTGGTGTTGGTGAGTGGAATCTGATGACGGGGATCATGATCGATAATCTCACTGCGATCATGCTCGTCGTTGTAACCCTTATTTCTTTCCTTGTTCATCTGTTCAGCAGCAAGTACATGGAAGGGGATATTCGCTATGCTCGATATTTTGCCTATCTCGGTATCTTTACATTTTCGATGTTGGGAATCGTCATCGGCAATAATCTTTTCGCTCTCTATATTTTCTGGGAGCTTGTCGGATTCTCAAGTTATGCATTGATCTCGCACTGGTATGAGAAGCCGGGTCCGCAGCTCGCATCGAAAAAAGCCTTTATTGTCAATCGTGTCGGTGATGTTGGAATGTGGACGGGATTGATGTTGGTATTCGGAACATTCCATACGTTCAACTTTACTGATATCTTTGCCGCCATTCAACATGGCTTGCCGCAGAGCTTCAGTTTATTGGGAATGAGCCCTGAAGCGACACTTACGGCGGCAGGCGTCTTGATCTTCTGCGGAGCTGTCGGTAAGAGCGCACAATTTCCACTTCATGTCTGGCTTCCGGATGCTATGGAAGGCCCTACGCCGGTATCTGCACTTATCCATGCAGCAACGATGGTTGCCGCCGGTGTCTATTTAGTCTGCAGAATATTCCCGATGCTCACAGGCGATGCAATGCTCGTGATCGCAATGGTTGGCGGATTCACCAGCTTCCTCGCCGCTACGATCGCACTGACAGCGAACGATATCAAGAAAGTACTTGCCTATTCGACGGTCTCGCAGCTTGGATACATGATCATGGCTCTTGGAGTAGGCGCTTTCAGTGCCGGTTTCTTCCATTTGACGACTCATGCGATGTTCAAGGCCTGCCTCTTTCTGGGATCGGGTTCAGTCATTCATGCCATGCATCATTCGCTCCACCATTTGCATGATCACCATACCGATCCGCAGGATATGCGCAACATGGGTGGATTGCTTAAGAAAATGCCGATTACCGGTTATACCTTTATCATTGCTACGCTTGCCATCAGTGGAATTCCCTTGATGAGTGGGTTCATGTCGAAAGATGAGATTCTTGCCGGTGCAACAGCGTACAGTTCGTTGCAGGGGGGTATCGCATCGGTTCTTCCATGGATTGGGTTCGGAGTAGCCATGATGACTGCCTTTTACATGTGGCGCCAGGTCTTCATGACGTTTTTCGGAAAACCGAAGAAACCCGAGATCTACGAACACATTCACGAATCACCGAAGGCAATGATCATCCCGCTTGTCATTCTCGCAGGACTATCGTTCTGGATCTGGTACGGAGCAAATCCGATCGATCCGGCAGGTGGCTGGTTTATGAAGAATTGGGCGAAGACCCCTGCGCAGATCGTACCGGTCGCAACGGCCGCACATTTCGGAGAAAGTCATAAGGTTGAAACGGAAGCTCCGAAGGTCGAAGCTAACGGTGCAGTAGAAACACATGCGGCTGAACCTATGGAGCATCAGGAGATACTTGAGCATAAGACCCATGAAGTCGCTGGCACCGGCATGTTGATCTCTATCTTCATGGCGATCACCGGTATCGCGCTTGCGTGGTTCCTGTATATGAAGAATACAGCTCTACCCGATAAGATCGCTAAGACATTTGCTCCGCTCTATCGACTGAGCGTGAATAAATGGTACATCGATGAGTTTTATGAATTCGCCTTTGTCGGGTCGTTCATGCTTTTTGCACGCATGTGCGCATGGTTCGATACAAATATTATCGATGGAATCGTCAATACTGTCGGAAAGTCTACGGTAGTTGTCTCCAAGATCGGTGGATGGTTCGATAAGTATATCGTTGATGGGATTGTGAATTTGACTGCAGGAATCACTCAGATCATCGGCATGGGATTCCGCTCCGTACAGACCGGCAAGATCCAGACATACCTGGCATGGACTCTTGCAGGAGTCGTCATTGTGTTTGCTATTATCGCATGGAAACTATGAGATCGAAGAACATTATATTCGTATTTGTGCTGGCATTAGCCGCTACCCTTGGCGGCCATCGTTCCATTCTTGCTCAGGCTCCGCTTTCTGTTGATGCGCCGAAAGTAATGGATGTCGTTCCGGGCGTCGTATACATTAATTTGAAGGCTAACCGAGGACTCGATCTGGCGAATATCAGTCCGACTCACACTGGCAACGCAGATTTGGACAATCTTTTTGCTCGCATAGGAGTAACGGAAGTTGTTCCCTTCTGTAGGGATCTGAAGGAAAATGCCGTCATTGATTATCATGGTTACGATGGAATTTTCGTAATTACCTTTTCTGCCGAAGGCCGCTCTCCTCGAGATATTGCGCATGACTTCCTGAAACTTGACGTCGTAAGTGGAGCGAGCCCTCGTTACAATTTTCAAAAGTGTTATACACCCAACGATCCCAGCATTACGACTGCATACGCGTTAAACAACAGTCACATGCATGTACTGGATGCTTGGGGAGTGTCAAAAGGCAATGCAAATATTATCATCGCCGATCTCGACGAAGGTGTCAATTATAATCACGAAGATCTCACAGCCAATATCTATAAACTAGGAAATTATTTTGGACGCGATATCGTCGGCGATAGCGGAACATCTCAGAAGTTCAAACCTGATAACGATCCGATGCCTGGTTTAGGCCAAAGCCATGGAACATTCACCACAGGTTGTTTTGGCGCAGTTGCCGATAATGGCAAAGGTGCAGCAGGCTCCGGATTCAACTGTAAGATCATGGCGATCAAGATCGCCGATAATGCAGGAAATCTCTTAGGTGGATATGAAGGAATAGCCTACGCATGGATGCATGGCGCGAAGATCCTCAATTGCTCATGGGGAGGATATGAGACCGATCCTTCACTCATCGATTTCTTTCAAACGTTCATCGATTCAGCAGTGGCCAATGGTGCCCTTATTGTCGCTGCTGCAGGCAATGATGCGCGGAACATCGATCAAGGTGGCAGCCATTTTATTCCAGCCTATCTGAAGAACGTCCTCACCGTTGGGGCGTCAGACATTAATGACCTGCCCGCAAGCTTCACAAATTTCGGAAAATCAGTTGACGTATACGCTCCTGGAGCAAACATTTTTTCCACGACTTTCCCTGGTAATAGCGCCTACGACCAGTCAAGCGGTACTTCGTTTGCGTGTCCTCTGACTTCCGGTGTGGCGGGATTGGTTTGGGCAAAGAATCCTACCTGGCTTCCCAAATTTGTAATGAGGCAGATCATTGAAACCTGTGATAATGTACTTCAACAATCCAGCCGAACAAATTACTGGGGTCGCGTGAATGCCTATAGTGCTCTCACGAAACCGACTATTGCAGGCTTAGGAATTACCGATTACAAGATCGATGGTGTCGATAAAGGAAGCTTGAATTACACGAATAAGGTCTATTCCATCGATGTGAGTTTTAAGAATTACATGTTCGCCGGTTCCGGTATTCAGGCAAAGTTGTTGCCGATCGATGGGACGGTTTCCGATTATGGCGGCTATAAGGTTCAAGCAGGCACAGCCGCGTTGGGCTCCATAAGCGCGCAGCAGGAAGTCATAGGCTCCTTCAAGTTTAGCCGTGATGGAACCGATGGCGGAATGGGAGCGCAGCTTCCACTCTTCTTTGCAATTTCCTATGGTACTTCAGGATCGGGAAGTAAGTACTTTGATACTCTCGTCGTTTTCCTCGATATCAGTGGTGATAATATCTTTGTGACTCAGGGAGTTTCAGAATCGGACGCCAAACTTGTCCGCCTTGAGCAGAATTTCCCGAATCCCGTTTCCGGTGAGGGCACGATCAGTTTCGAACTTGCAGAGCAAGGTTATGCCAGGCTCTCTCTCACGGATATGCTTGGCAGAGAGAATCGAGTGCTTTCCGAAGGCATGCTCTCGGCAGGTACTCACAACGTTCAGTTCGACGCCCGTACTTTGGAAAATGGTGTGTATATGTACACCTTGGAGACCTTGGGCGGAGCAGTTGCTACGAAGCGGCTCGTCGTTATTCATTAATCGATTTTTAAACGCAAAAGAAACATACTTATGCTTGGCTTTCCGATCTTATCGATACTAACGCTCCTGCCCATTGCGGGAATGATCATCACGGCATTTGTGCCGAAGACGAATGTAAAAATGATTCGCGGTATTACCGTGGGGGTTACAGCCCTTCAAGTCATTTTTGCAATTGTTTTATGGGCAAATTTCAACGGGTCGATGGCCGGGATCAACGATCCGAAGGGATTCCAATTCGTCGAAAAGCACGAATGGATTCGTATCTCCGGCCTTGGTGTCTTCGGAAATGTAGCCATTGATTATTTCATGGGAATTGACGGACTCTCCGTTCTCATGGTACTACTTACTGCGCTGATCTCATTCGTTGGAGCAATAGCAAGCTTCTCAATTGAGAAACAGCATAAAGGATACTTCCTCATGTATCTGCTCTTGGTAACGGGCATGATGGGTGTATTCTGCGCTTTGGACTTCTTCCTCTTCTATGTGTTTTGGGAGTTGATGCTGTTGCCGATGTACTTCCTGATCGGTATTTGGGGAGGTCCGCGCCGCGAGTATGCTGCGATCAAGTTCTTCATCTACACACTTTTCGGATCCGTCTTCATGCTCTTAGTGATGATCGGATTGTATTTCACGACTCAGGTTCAGATCGGAGGAGTATCCTGGCATACCTTCAGCATCCTCGATATGATGAATCCGGCCAATCATGTTACGGGTTCGATCTTTGCAACGATCGGTAATACCTGGCGATACGTGGGATATCTCGGACTCTTTTTGGGCTTTGCCATTAAGATACCGATGTTTCCGTTTCATACCTGGCTTCCGGATGCTCACGTTGAGGCGCCGACAGCAATATCCGTCATTCTTGCCGGCGTTCTTCTGAAAATGGGTACCTATGGCATTCTGCGGATCTGCTATGGTATTTTCCCTGAGATCGCTGTTGCCACAAGCCAATACATGGTGATCTTCGGAGTCATCAATATCGTCTATGGTGCATTCTGCGCAATGGCACAGAAGGATCTGAAGAAACTGATAGCCTACAGTTCTATCAGCCATATGGGATACGTCATGCTTGGCATGGCAGCATTGAACTCGCAGGGTATGATGGGAGCAATATTTCAAATGTTCAACCACGGTACGATCACGGCGATGCTTTTCTTAAGTGTCGGTGTTCTTTATGACCGCGCACATACCAGAGGATTGAACGAGTTCGGCGGACTGGCGAACAAGATGCCGAAGTATTTCGCACTGGTCGTCATCTGCTACTTCGCATCGCTCGGCCTTCCGGGCATGTCGGGATTCATCTCCGAGGCATTCGTATTTCTCGGTGCGTTCCAGACTTTCCAGTTCTGGACTATCGTCTCGACGCTTGGAATTATCCTGACGGCGGCGTATATGCTTTGGGCGTTGCAGAGAATGTTCCTTGGCACCTTGCCCGAGCGTTGGAATAATCTCACCGATATTAACGGACGCGAGCTCGTTGCTCTTGTTCCGCTGGCGGCAATCGTGATCTTCCTGGGTATCTATCCGGCACCGATCATAAATCTTATGTCAACGAGCGTCAATCAACTCGTTACCTTTGTCAATGCTGCAGGACCGAAGGTGATGCAAGCCGCCTCGATCGTACGATAAAGCTTCAGGCTATTATTGCAGGAGAGATGATCAATAGCAATCCATCATAAAGTTACAGGATGAATCCAAATATTATTAATCCGCAAGAACTGGCGAAGCTTTTCGCTCCGCTCGTGAAGACCAGTATGTCGCATTTCCTGCCGGAGACTATTCTCACGGTTGGTTTTCTGCTTGCTATCATACTTGATCTTTTGATCAAGAAGTCGAGCCAGAAAAAACTTACCGGTTACTTTGCACTTATCGTTCTTGCTGCAGCATTTGTGACTTCATGGATGCAATGGCAGCCGTATGTAGAAGGAAGCACTACATGGAAAGGCGGCTCCATGATCTTCCCGTATATGACGACCCTTATTCCGCAAATCGGCATGGCTGTAGTCGATAATTTTGCAGTCTTTTTCAAGTTGTTGATCTCCTTGTCTGCGATGCTGATCGTACTCATGTCGATGCTCTCGCGTGAAGTCGAAGAGCGGGGAAGACATAATGGAGAATACTTCGCATTGCTTCTGGCCCTTACACTGGGCATGTTCCTAATGCCTGCGGCAACGGATCTGGTGATGATGTATATATCACTTGAACTCGTTTCGATCACGAGCTACATCATGGTTGGCTTCATGAAAGAGAACTCGCGGAGTTCGGAAGCCTCGATGAAATACGTTCTCTTTGGCGCATTCAGCTCCGGCTTGATGATCTATGGATTTTCGATTCTCTATGGGCTAACCGGAACAACGAGCATTGTTGGCATTCAGGCGGTACTTCAGTCGGGTATGGAAGCCCATACTGTTAATCAATTAGCTCTTTGGGTAGGCGTCATTCTCTCCTTGGCCGGCATGGGCTATAAGATCAGCGCTGCGCCATTTCATTTCTGGACGCCTGACGTTTATGAGGGTGCTCCGATTCCGATCACAGCCTTGCTTTCTGTTGCCTCGAAAGCCGGCGGGTTTGGTCTCTTGATGAGATTTCTGATGTTCGGCTTTCCTGTTGATTTTCAGACCGGAAAATTACTGCTTAACTGGCCGCTCG
Organism: Bacteroidota bacterium; assembly: GCA_030706385.1. GTDB lineage: Bacteria > Bacteroidota > Ignavibacteria > Palsa-1295 > Palsa-1295 > PALSA-1296. The sequence goes on from JAUZOQ010000027.1 coordinate 20,051, forward strand.
TCGTTGCCGTACTTGCTGCAGTCACGATGACTCTCGGAAATTTTGCTGCGCTCCGCCAATCGAACATCAAGCGAATGCTTGCCTACTCGACGATCGCTCACGCTGGTTATATGATGGTTGGTCTCGTTGCCGTCGGAAGCGGTCTATTCATGCTTGCCGAAGTGCGATCGGTAGGGTTTCATAAGGAGTTGTTGCCACATTTCTATGAAATGAGCGGAATGGTCTCCGTTATGATCTATCTTGTAGCTTATCTATTTACGAATTTGGGAGCATTCTACGTCATTATGCTGATCGCCAATAAGATCGGCTCCGAAGAGATCGAGGATTACAAGGGATTCGCAAAGAAGTCTCCGCTCTTGGCTGTCAGCCTCGGAATATTCTTAGTATCACTGACAGGAATTCCGCTTACTGTCGGCTTCATTGGGAAATTGTATATATTCTCTTCCATTCTGACTGCAGATCCGATAACGCATGCCACGCCATGGGTCTGGCTTGCCGTTGTCATGGTGCTGAACTCGGTGGTTTCGTTGTACTACTACGTTCGAGTCATGCAGGCGATGTTCATCAAGCAGGCGGATGCGCAGACCGCGCCGCTGACAAGCGCTCTCTCTGTGGGGCCTGATGGTACGTTGAGTTATTCACTGATCTCGAAGATCTTCATCTTTGCTTTCCTGGTCCCCACGATCGTGCTCGGCGTTTATTTTCAACCCGTCGTGGATTTCACAAGCAATGTGGTGCGCTTCTTCTCATTACAATAAAGGATCCATGTGACTCCGTTCGAAATCAGTGTTGAGGAGTTGAAGGCGTTACTTGAAGAAAAGCAACCGGTCCAATTAATCGATTGCCGAGAAGAAGACGAATACGCGATCTGCAATATCGGCGGCACACTGATTCCGATGCAGGAGATGCCACGACATTTGGATGACTTTGATCCCGATAAGCCTCTTGTTATCATGTGTCATATCGGCGCGCGTAGTTCTATGGTTGCCGAATACCTGAGGCGAAATGGATATCCCAATGCCCAGAGCCTCCGCGGCGGAATTCACGCCTGGAGCCAGAGGATCGATCCCAAGATCAAAATATACTAAGAAATTTTCCTTTGATCCGGATCCGAGCCTCGCTTTGCATCCATCGATATTGGACCAGGCCCAACAACTAATAGAAAGATCGATGTCATAAGTTGAGCAAAGTCAGTGCGAATCTCGTGCAGGACGGCCCATATTCCGATTTGCGGTGGAGACGGGGGCAAGGCTAAGGGCGAGGTTCCGAGCAAGATGCCGATCTTTGTCGAGAGAATGGCGACGATCATCTCCATGATAAATAGGAGAGAAAACACTCTGGTCAGATATCCAAAGACGATACACAGACCTCCGATTATTTCCAAAACTGCGATACATGTTGCTGCGACCTCAGGCATTGGAATACCAAGCTTTGTGAATCGCCCGACGCCTTGATTCGGGTAGACAAATTTCAATATGCCTTCCCATAGGAATACGCTACCGGTCATTAAGCGAATCAGAATTGTGGCTTTCGGCGCTGTGGCCGGAGGATGGAGAAGTTTATTCAGATAAGTATTCATTGTGATATATTTGGTTGAAAATAGTATTACTCTAGACCGGCAATGACATAATTTTATTCCCAGAGGAATAATTCGGCTTTAATTTCGGTCTATATACTATCAAGATATACAGAATCAACTGCTAGATTGGCACAAGAAGAGAAAAATTCCATATTTGCAATTAAGATCGTGCCCCATCTGGATGCGGCCTACAATCTTGCGCGCGGGCTTGCCAGGAATGAGCAGGATGCCGAAGATATCGTCCAGGACGCATTCATTCGCGCATATTCTTACCTCGATTCGTTTTCCGGGAAGGACGGTAAGACTTGGCTGCTTGCTATCGTGCGCAACACATTCTATTCCTGGCGGGAGAGAAAACAAGTGCGTCAAAAGGTCGAAGTAAGTGATCGGACACTTGACGATCTATTCATTTCCGATTCATCCCGTACTCCGGAAGCAGTATTCGAGTCAAAGGACACGCAAGAGGAAGTTCATAAGGCATTGAATTCTCTTCCGGTCGAGTTCCGCGAAACGTTGATCCTTTGGGAGATCGAGTCGATGTCCTATAAGGAGATTGCAAGCATTACCGGTGTGCCGATGGGCACAGTGATGTCGCGACTGGCCAGAGGTAGGGAAATGCTTCGCACACTGCTGAATAATCGTTGGAAGGGTAATGTCTAAGATGCAATCACAAGATATCCATGCGCTTCTGCACCCGTATTTTGATGGGGAATTGGCTTATTCGGACTCCATTCTTTTTGAAGAGCATCTTGAGAACTGCCCTGATTGTTCCCTCGCCTTAGCCGAGCAACAAGAGCTTCGTATGCTGATGGAAGGGCCCGGATTACGGTATCCTGCTCCAGCAAAACTCAGACATAATATCTACTCGTCTTATGCGAGAAATCAGCAATCCTCAAGAATACTAATCCATTGGAACTGGAAGATTTATGGAATCGCCGCAAGCATTGCGATTGCACTCCTCGGCTTCTGGATTGTCCTGGCACCCGGTTCACCCTCTGCTGAATCTTCGGAAGCCAGGGAAATTGTCTCAGGCCATCTACGATCCTTGATGGCAACACATCTTTTTGACGTTGCTTCGACCGACCAGCATACGGTCAAACCGTGGTTTACTGGAAGGGTTGATTTTTCACCCGTTGTTAAAGATCTGTCGGACCGGGGATTCCAATTGCTCGGCGGACGATTGGATTACATTGCCGGTAGACCTGCTGCGGCCTTGGTCTATCAATACCGCAAACATACGATCAATGTTTTCGAGTGGAATACCGGAGTGGTGAACCCTCAGGGAGAGGAAAAGAGTACGATGAAGGGCTTTAATCTCGTCGCGGAATGGATCGGTCCGATCAAGGTATGGATAGTTAGCGATCTCAATACCGAAGAGCTCGATATCCTCGCGAATGCATTACGATAGCTAGATCACTGCCTTCCAGAATTCGCGCACCGAATGAGTGAATGAAGTCAAGTCAAGTTTTGAGATCGGATGTGGCGAATTCGGATGAATGGCAAGAAAGGTTTTCTGTCTATCCTGTGACTGATAAAGCTTCGTTATCTCAGGCAGAGTTACCAGATTATCCCTATCACCTGCGCTCAGGAGCAGAGGAGCCCGGATCGAGCGCAAGTCATCCGCCGAGAGCTGCTCAACTCGGAAATGCCCGATAATGCTTCTCATTGCGGTAACAGTTCTATCCAGTCCGTTGGCAGAGTGCAGTCCCGAAAGCAGGTCATAACCATTTTGAGAACGTGCCCTGATCTTTTCTGTGTCGAGAGAATCGAGCGCCTCAATGATTGCTTCTTCGGTCCAATAGAACTTCATTCCATGGCTGACTATGCTTCGAACCATGCTCGGAGCGATGCGAGCTAGTTCAAGGCCAACATAGCCCCCCATGCTATAGCCGATGATATCCACTGAGAATATCTTGAGTTCTTCTAAGAGCGAGCGGACTGATTCTGCGAGATCTCTTGTCGTCAGCATACCGTGATCAGTGGTACTTTCACCATGACCGGGGAAATCCGGGAGAATAAGTATACGCTTCTCATAGAAGCGCGAGAGCGTATCGAATTCTCTTCTGGTGCTCAGGGCACTATGCAAGAAGAGAATCGGAATTTCTTCAGTCGCGAATTCGGTGTTTCTGATCTCGTAGGAAATAGTAGAGAGGCCTGAGGTGAACGTCATGGTGAGCTGAAAAAAAAGAGCCGGCATTATGCCGGCTCATATTCATTAGCTTATAAATTCCCACGCAATTGCTGTTCGCGTTCGATCGCTTCAAAGAGGGCCTTGAAATTTCCCTTTCCAAAACTTCTGCCGCCGCGGCGTTGGATGATCTCGAAAAAGAGGGTAGGGCGATCCTCAACGGGTTTCGTAAAGATCTGCAGCATATACCCGTCATCATCACGGTCAACGAGAATTCCAAGCTTGGCAAGTTCGTCGACAGGTTCGTTGATCCTACCCACGCGTGACTCCAGGTCCTGGTAATATGAGCTCGGTACCTTCAGGAATTCGACACCTTGCTCTGTGAGTTTCGTAACACTCTCAATGATGTTGCCGGTCGCTATAGCAATGTGCTGCGCTCCGGGTCCGTTATACCATTCGATATATTCCTCGATCTGAGATTTTTTCTTTCCATTTGCAGGTTCGTTGATGGGAAATTTGATCTTCTCCGATCCGCTTGCCACAACCTTCGACATGAGGGCTGAGTACTCCGTACTAATATCCTTGTCATCAAAAGAAACGAAGAGATGGAAACCCATCACTTCTTCATACCATTTCACCCATGTATCCATTTCATTCCAACCGACATTGCCGACGATATGATCGACGGCTGCCAGTCCGGTCGGACGCGCAATGGGATCGTCCTTGGTTATCATGCGATATCCCGGTGCGAATCCTTGATAGTTCTTCCTGTCCACGAATGTGTGGAGCGTATCGCCATAGGTACGAATCGATGCAGTTCGATAAGTACCGTTCTCATCGGTCACTTCACGCGGTTCCTGTACACCGATGGCGCCTCGCTTCGTGGTCTCACGAAATGATCGCTCGACATCGTCAACTTCGATGGCGATCACGCTTACACCATCTCCATGCTTATTGAGCATGGCATTGATCGGATGATCCTGTGTAAGGGGAGTTGTCAGGATCAAGCGCACTTTCCCTTGTTCGAGAACGTAACTTGCACGGTCGCGCAGGCCTGTTTCGAGGCCTGCATATCCAGTCAGTTTGAATCCAAAAGCCGAACGATAGTAGTAGGCCGATTGCTTGGCATTTCCTACGTAAAACTCGATGTGATCGATGCCTTTTAGAGGTAGAAAATCCTGCTCTTTCGGGCTTGTTTTGGCTCTTTCTGCGACTAATTCTGCTTGTGCCATGTTTGATAATTAGAATTTATTACAGCTTCGGTAGATATTTATCTTTCGATGAAAACACTTTTTGGGAGGCTATCGGTTCGGGATAGGTATTGCAAGGGATTGGTCTATGCCATTTTTGTCCTTTTTTCTTCCGTGCTGCTCGAAACCGAGCTGCTTGCACAACCACAAACCGCGCCGATCCAATCGAAGTCACCCCAGGAACTTGAGGCCATACAAAAACTGCAACACGGAATAGAGGCCGATGTCAATGACCCGCGGTTTGCTCACTCCTTTGTCGGAATAGAAATCAAATCAGTAAAGACCGGAGAATCGCTTTTTCACCAGAATGAAGGCAAGAACTTCCTTCCCGCATCCAATCTAAAACTCTTTACTACGGCGACAGCGCTTGGACTTTTAGGCACCGATTATCGGTACACGACGCAACTTGTTACCGATGGAGAGATTCATCGAAGTGTCCTGAAAGGGAATCTGATCATCCGCGGAAGCGGTGATCCGACACTTGGCTCGCCCTCGATGTATCCGGACAAGGACCCTGGTTCTGTATTCAATGCGTGGGCAGATTCTCTCGAACGGATGGGTATAGAAAAGATCGATGGCTCGATCATCTGTGATCCGGATTGTTTCACAGATGAAGCCTACCCTGAAGGTTGGGCAGTCGAAGATATGCCTTTCTACTTTGCTACGGTTTCAAGCGGTCTTTCGTTTGCCGATAATGCCGTCGGTGTTTCCGTTACTCCAGGTTTGCACAGCGGTTCGAAAGCACTGTACGAAACTTCGCCGGAAACTGACTATTTTTCAGTTGATAATACAGCCACGACGCATGAACCGAAAGTAGCCGATCGTTCCAAAGGTAAAGATTCTTCGAACACGACAGCCTATCTTCCGACAAACTCGATAAAGGTGACTCGCAGCTCTGGCGAAAATACCATAAGCATAACCGGTACTATAGATCGGGGTTCGCCGGGCGTTCACGAACAATTATCGGTTGAGAATCCCTCGATGTATGCCGCTACGGTCTTCCGAGAAATACTTGAATACCGAGGCTTCACCATTACCGGAGGGACAATGGCGGCTTCAGAACTCGACGATAAGGTTGACTACTCAGAGGCGCAGACACTTGCGCGGTCTATTAGTCCGCCGATGAGCGAGATCGTGAAAGTTTTGAATAAGAAATCCCAGAATTTCTATTCCGAACAACTCATCCGAACGATCGGCAAGGAAATAATGGGAAAAGGGAATTGGGAATCCGGGATCACTGCCGAAAAAAGATATCTCTCTTTTCTTGGCCTTGATGTTGATCGAATTGCTTTGCACGATGGATCGGGGCTATCGCGAATGGACCTGGTATCGCCGCAGGATGTTGTGATGCTGCTTCGTTCAGTTCAGCGCCAGCCGAAGATCTTTCCGGCTTTTGACTCCTCGCTTCCAGTCATGGGTGTTGATGGAACGCTCTCAGAGCGGCTTAAGGGAAGCGGCGCAATGAACAACGTCCACGCCAAGACAGGATTCTTAACAGGCATTCGCTGCCTGAGCGGCTACGTTCGGACGAAAGATGATGAGATGCTTGCCTTTAGTTTTATGGTCAATAATTACACGATACCGACGAAGGAGATCAACGAACTTCAAGATCAGCTTATCCTTCTGCTGGTCAATTTTTCCAGGAAATAATGGCCGCGATTACCATCCGTGATGAGTTTACTCCAAACGATCAGATCAAGATCATCGAGCGTCACCGGGTCCTATATGAAACTGAATATGGCTTCAATGCGGAATTTGGCGATTATGTAGCGTCGTCCCTTTCCGAACCTATTGAACGTCTTTGGATCGCCGAGCGCGACGGAGAGTTTATCGGCTGTATAGGACTAGTAGAAGCGGATACAAACACTGGCCAACTACGATGGTTTCTCATTGAGCCTGCTGCTCGTGGCGTGGGATTGGGGAAAACTCTCATGCAGAGGTTGTTGGATCATTGCAGGGAAAGAGGATATGAAAGGATCTTCCTTTGGACGGTGAATAAACTCCCTGCTGCTCGTGCAATCTATGAGCGGTTCGGATTCAAGCTTCGTGAGCAGAAGCCCGAGAGGCTGCTTTGGGGCCAAAACCTATCCGAGGAACGCTGGGATTTGTCTTTAGGCGAGAACCGTTAATTAGGGCGTTCGTGTCATGAAAATCGGTTGCCTAGGGCTAACCCGGCATGCTACATCGCTGAAACAATCCTTATATGACGGCAGTATATTTGTCTATGAAAAAATTATCGGTTGTTTGTTTTCTCGTTCTTGCCTGTTCAACATCGTTCGCCCAACTTCCTCCCTGGACGCGGTTTACATTGGATAACGGGCTTGAAGTCCTGGTTTGCGAAAATCATCTGACACCGATCGTGACGATCGAGATCGCAGTAAAGAACGGTTCGTTTACCGAGACTCCCGATATCAACGGTCTGTCTCATTTGTACGAACATATGTTCTTCACGGCCAACAAACGCGATACAAGTGAGGATGACTTCCTCGACCGAGTCGATAAGCTCGGAATTGTCTATAATGGTGAAACGCACGAAGAGAACGTTCAATATTATTTCACCTTGCCAAAGCAGAACTTGGAAAAAGGTTTGGATTTTATGGCCGTCGCAATTACCTCACCGCTTTTCAAACAAACGGAGCTTGATAATCAAATAGCAGTCGTCAACGGTGAATTCGATCGGAATGAAGCCAATCCCTACTTTAGCTTCACTCGCGCACTATCGCAGAAGTTGTGGGGCGATCTCTGGAATCGCAAGGAGCCGCTTGGAGTACGCCCTGCTATCAATGCAGCAACTCGCGAAAAAATGCTTGCGATCCAAAAAAAATATTACATTCCGAACAACTCTTTGCTCATTGTCGCCGGTGATGTGAACACGAGCGAGATTAAGAAGCTTGTTCCTAAATATTTCTCTTCATGGCAGGAAGGACCCGATCCATTCAAGAAGGATCCCTCTCCGGTCATTCCACCGTTGGAAAAGACGAGCTATGTTACCGATTTTGTCGATCAGCCAACTGCAGCCGTCGCGATCCGCTGGCATGGGCCGTCGATCGGTATCGACGACAAATCGACCTATGCAGCAGACGTTTTCAGTGAGATCATCCGCCAGGCCGAACATGAATTCACCAAATCACTCATGGAATCCGGTGTCGCAACATCCTCGAATTTTTGGTATTATACGCAACGACTTGCGGGTCCAATTCAGGCGGATATTGCAACCACTCCCGATAAGCTTCAGGATGCTCTGCGGGTGTTCTGGCAGCAGTTTGACAAGTTTACCGATCCGCATTATTTTACCGACGAGGAGTTAGAGACTTCCAAAGCTCAGTTGCGGAGCAGAATCCTATACGATAGCGAGAGCCTTTCGGAGTTCTCGAAAACTATTGCGTTCTGGTGGGCTTCGACGGGGTTGGATTATTATGAAGGATATCTCGACAATCTTGCCAAAGTGAATAGAAAAGATATTAAAGCCTATATCGATAAGTACCTTACGAATAAACCTTATATCCTTGGTCTGGCCATCGATCAGAATTCCATGTCCCGACTACATCTTGAGCCTTCCATGCTTGGTCACGGCGCAGTTAACCCGAAATGATATATCTTTTGCACATGAAAATCTTCTACCTACTTTTCGCATCTCTGCTCCTGTTAACGTCTGCTGAAGCCGAGCGCTCTATGGCACATTCTTTTACTGACGATGCATCGATCACCGATGTTCAGGAATTTTCGGTCGATGGTATTGATGTTCTTCTCCGGGATAGCAAGGAAGCGCCAGTCGTTACAGCCGTTCTCTTTATCAAGGGCGGATCGAGTGCGATACCACAGACTGAACTGCCTTCCAGCGAATATTTTGCTCTCTCCGTCATCCCTGCAAGCGGATCGGAATTTACGACGAAGCAACGGTTCCGCCGCGTAATGATGAGAATGGGCTCGGGACTCGGAGGGTCGGATGCCCGTGATTATGCCGTCCTGAGCCTTCGGGCAACGAGAGAAAATTTCGATACGACGTGGAAATTCTTTTCTGAAGTCATTGTGCATCCTACTGTTGATCCGGTGGAATTCCAGAACCTGAAGCGGAATGCCCTCGTCAGCTTTCAAAGCGGGCGCAACAATCCGGATGTGCTTTCGAGAACAATCCTCGATTCGATCTATTTTCTCGATCATCCTTACGGGAGGCGATTGACTAAAGAAAATATCGAAATGCAGACCCCGGAGAATGTGCTCGCTTATTACAAATCGATCATGATAAAATCTCGGATGCTGCTCGTTGTTGTCGGCAATATATCGCGCTCCGAGTTGGAAAAGAAGATGAGAAAGGGCGGATTGACTTCCTTGCCTCAGGGCAGCTATATGCCTCCTGAGATCCCGATTCCGGAAAAATCCAAGACTCCGGGAGCATATTTCCCTCCTATCGATCGGAAGCTGCCGACCAAATACGTCGTTGGCTATCACCGAATTCCCAACAGAGGAGATTCCGACTATTATCCGTATATCCGCCTTCGCAATTTTTTCGGAGGATTTCTCTTTCAACATTTACGCGTGCAAACAAATCTTGCGTATGCACCGAATAACGAAGATATCGATGGGCGAGCGTCCGTCGAAATGATCTCATTCCAGACTCCATACGTCGATAGTGCAATCAGATTAGTCTTTAAGGATGTCGATTTCTTTCAGCAAAACACGTTGCTCGAATCCGCCATCAAAGGGAATGTTGCAAAATGGGCGACAAGCAATTACCTCAAGCAAGAGACAACTGCAGAGCAAGCCGTTGCCCTCGGCCAAGCCCAACTCCTGACGGGCTCATGGAGGAATGCCTTTATTTCCTTCGATAAACTATCCAATATTAAAGGAGAGGATATTGTGCGCGTGGCAAAGACCTATTTCAAGAATTTCAATTGGGTAGTCGTCGGAGATACGAGGGATGTCGATAAGAAGCTTCTGGAATCACGATAGACTGATTTCTAGGGGCTCTCCTTCAGGTCATTTTGAGCAGCAATCCGATTCCTGCGGCAACAACGACTATGATCGGCTCGGGAATCCTCAATCTGAATAGAAGGATTGCCGTAGCCACTGCGATAACTAAAGAGGGGATATCCGTTAGTGTTTGCAGACCCAAGTTGAAGAGTGATCCAAGGATTGCCCCTGTTGTTGCAGCAGTCACTCCCTGAATGAAAGCGCTCACTCCCGGATGTTTTGCGATCCTCTCGTAGAACGGAGTAAGAATAACGACAAAGAGGTAGACGGGCAAGAAGACTCCAAGTGCAGCTGCAATTGCACCAGGTAATGCCGAAATGAGATAACCAATAAAGGCCACCGTAATTACAACCGGTCCGGGCGTGATCATTGCAACTGCCACTGCATCGACAAATTGCTTATCGGTCAGCCAATGATTTTGCTGCACCACTCCCCCATAAAGGAAAGGTACGATTGCTAGCCCGCTTCCGAAGACTACTGATCCGGCCTGAGCAAAATAGAGAAAAAGATCAATGAAGGAACGGGAACCGCTTAGGACTGGAATTGCCTCAAGGATATAGGCTGGAATCCAGAGCCGCAACTTGTTGCGAGCAAATAGCGTCTTACGTGTGACATAAATTAAGTTTATCACGCCAGCCGCCACAAGCATCCAAATCGGTTCGCCGTGCAGCAGCGCCGTGCCGACTGCCGATAGTCCGAACAGGACCCAAAGCAACTGATTGCTTCCAAGCGCCGTCCTGGCCAGCTTGTAAGCCGATCGCACCATGATGCCAAGAACCGCTGCGCTGATTCCATAAAATGCAGCGGACATCCATGGCATTTCTCCATACTGCAAATACACAACGGCAAGGCCGACGACCATGAGAAAGGAAGGCAAGACGAAAAATATCCCGACGAGCGTTGCTCCCAGTATCTTGCTGCGGATATAGCCGATATAGAGGGCCAGTTGAGTTGCAAACGGACCAGGCGCGAGCTTGCTGAAGGCAAGCCCTCGAATGTATTCATCTTTCGTGACCCAGCCACGCTCCTCGACCAAATCTCGCTCCATGTAGCCGGCAAGCGGCACTGGTCCGCCGAAACCGATAGTGCCGAGCTTAAGGAAATATAGTACGAGTCCGCGAAGAGAATATGGTTCTTTCTCCATGGGGAGAGAATCTGGCATTAGATTATTTCTCAGGCTAACAATAAACCGAGAGGCAATGTCACATCAGTAACTGTAATCCAACATATGCATAATAATTTGCATTTGGTGAAGAAAAGCCTGAAGTCTCCAGATCTTTTCCGATTCCGGCAAGAATGCCATATGTTTCGGATAATTTTATTTGTGATCCGATATTCACAAAAGTACCGCCTCTGAAGAATATCTCGTCCTCGCCTGTAAGAGAAATGGTGGTGGAGCGACTAAACGTGGTGTGGAGCTCGGCAAGTAAATTGAAAGATTCGCCGAACTCGTGCCCGAGACAGATTCCGAGAATCCATTGCTTTTGAGTTGCCAGGATCTGATATCCTGCCTGGACGTTCACGTCAATATCAAGTATTTCCTTGCTTATCGCTATGGGAAGAAATATTCCAAAAGCAGGAGACTTGGTCCCTTCCTCTTCGGGATTGAACGAAATGATCGGTTGTGGATATGCCGAAAGTGAAACTCCGTCTTTCTTTTCGTCGAAGATACGGTATTTGAAACCCAGCGTAATATTGTCGAACCTGTTCGCAAGATTATCTCCCTTCTCGGCCGTCCAGGTAAACTCAGCCTTCAACTGGATCCGCTCGCCAATTCCGTAATTCAGATCGACGATGGGAAAACTTCTGGTATTGTCGTTCTTACTGCCTTCGTATTCTAATGCGAAGTTCGTCTCCCATTTGCCATCTCCTGGAACACCCGAATCGTCAGTAAGCATCGGAGGTCCTCCCTGGGCCAGAACGAGCCGGCTGGTGAAGAGGATCATTAATAGGAGCACACAGGGGAGGGCGCGGTGTAGGTAAATCTTCATTATGTTGTTATTACGAAAAATTCAATCCGGTAGATTTCATTTTGAAATATTGACTTCGTTCAAAGCAGCTTTTAGGCCACGGGCAATCTTTTCCGGCGAGTCATAACCCCAAAAATGCATCATGAACATTCGGGGAGTCTCATTGAGCATATGATTATGCAACGCTGTTGCCATGATTCCGTGATCGTGAAGTGCCTGCATGACAGGACGGATCTCGGATTCGATTAGCACAAAATCACCTGTCGTAGCCACCTTCTCTCCCGATCGCTGGAGATTGATGGCCACTGCCATTCCCATATATGCCGGGACCTCCATTCCGTGTTCTTTTATCTTATCCGCTCGAGGAATTCCGAACTGAAGGATTGATCCTTTGCGATCACCCTTTCTTTCGAGGATCGACTCCACATCGGTCCAGTCAACTTGAGCGGCCTGCACAGGCGGTGCAGGTGGTGGGGTCCCAGTAAGCGCGAAGACGGCTCTCAGTTTCTCGGCAAGTTCCGCCGGCTCGCCCTCAGCCTCGATATGCATATACTTGATCGAAGGTGATTCATCCACGAGATGGTTATGTATCGCAGTGATCGAAATACCTTCCTCCAGAAGTTTCGATTCGACTGGAGAAACCTCTTTGTCGAGCAGCACAATATCGCCCATGACCATCACATCTGCGTCGTGAGGCATAAAACCCATCCAGGACGTCAGCGCCAAGCCAGGGGCAATTTCAACTCCACCGACACTTACCTTGAGATCGGTGCGAGGGAACGTGACTTTAAGCATATTGGCTTTCACCGTACCTTTACGGCCGATGGCCGACTCGACCTTGGTCCAATCGGGTTGTTGAGCGAAAAGGGGGAATGAACAGAACAAGGGGAGTAGGAAAGCTAAAGAAGTTTTCATGAAACATCCTTTATATAAGTGGTGCGATCGGGTACTGAAACAAAACAATGCGAAAAAAGTTGTGCATATGAACGGATAGAAGAGAATTGGGCTTTTGACGAAAGTCAAAATTTTCATTTGTCGGCTGCATTCCTGAAAGAAATTGCCAATTTGAAAATACAATTCGAAAACTTCCGTATTTTTGAGTCCGTACTATTGCGCGGACAAAAACGAAAGAGTGGCAAAAAAACAGTACGGTAAGCAGACAAAATTCATTTTCATCACCGGCGGCGTTGTTAGCTCGCTCGGCAAAGGAATCGTCTCCTCCTCTTTAGGTCTTCTGCTGAAAGCACGCGGATTCCGCGTTACCATCCAAAAGTTCGATCCCTATATCAATGTTGATCCCGGCACGATGTCGCCGTATCAGCATGGTGAAGTCTATGTTACCGATGATGGTGCGGAAACCGACCTCGATCTAGGGCATTACGAGCGCTTCCTGGATGTCAGCATGTCGCGTGCTAATAATACGACAACCGGCCAGGTTTACAATGAAGTTATCCAACGTGAGAGACGGGGAGACTATCTTGGAGCCACCGTACAAGTAATTCCCCACATTACCGATGAGATCAGGCGCCGGATGATGGCGCTTTCCGAAACGGGAGAATACGACATCGTCATTACTGAGATCGGCGGCACGGTCGGCGATATCGAATCATTGCCGTTCCTCGAAGCAATGCGGCAATTGATGCAGAAAGTTGGTAAGCAGCATTGCCTCTCTATCCATCTGACGCTCGTTCCTTACATTACCAGCGCTGGCGAACTGAAGACGAAGCCGACACAGCACTCGGTCAAGCAACTTCTAGAACTTGGTATTCAGCCCGACGTCTTAGTCTGCCGCTGCGAGCAGCCTATCTCTAAAAGTGCTCGAGAGAAGATCGGACTGTTCTGTAATGTTGAGGCTCGCGCAGTTGTCGAAGCTCGCGATGCTTCAACGATCTATGAAGTACCCCTTACGTTCGCAAAGGAGAAAGTCGATCAGATCGTCTTAGAAAAGCTCGGACTTCCGAAAAATACGAAGCAGGATCTGGCGAAGTGGAGAAAATTTGTCGAGCATGTCAAGCATCCGAGCAAGACCGTGCGTATTGGATTGGTGGGCAAATACGTTCAGCTTGCCGATGCGTATAAGTCCATCAGTGAGGCATTCATTCATGCAGGATCCGAGAATGATGCGAAGGTAGAAATGATATGGATCAATGCCGAAGAGCTGGAATCGAAAAAATCTGTTGCTGCTGAATTCGCAGGAATCGATGGAGTCTTGATCGCACCGGGATTCGGATCCCGCGGAGTCGAGGGCAAAGTCAAGGCCATTGAATACATCCGCAAAAACAAGATACCATTTTTCGGGATTTGTCTGGGTCTGCAGTGTGCTGTAATCGAGTATGCCCGCAATGTCTGTGGGTTGCGTCAGGCCAACTCTTCTGAGTTCAAAGAGACGAAAGAGAATGTGATCGATATGATGCTGGATCAGAAGAAGGTCCTCACCAAGGGCGGAACAATGCGCCTTGGCAGCTATCCGTGTATCCTCAAGAAGGGAACACTGGCACACAAGATCTATCGGGATCAATTTATTAATGAACGTCACCGCCACCGCTACGAAGTCAATAATGCATTCCGGAAGACACTGGAAGAGCACGGACTGATATTCGGAGGAGTGTCGCCGGATGGAAAGCTTGTGGAAATGATCGAACTGCCTCACGATGTTCATCCGTTCTTTATCGGAGCACAATTTCATCCTGAACTTAAGAGCAGGGCGACGAAGGCCCATCCGCTCTTCCGCGAGTTTGTGAAAGCAAGTTTGCAGTATCACGAATCAAGAGCAAAAGCGAAACCGAAAGCCAAACGTTGAATACCGAATCCCCTTTGAGCTCTGGCGCCGGATTGCCCCCTCTGGAACGAGCTCAAGCCGAATCCTTACGCAGCCTTGTCCGCGAAGCATCGGAAAGAGCTGCCTCTTCATCGTTTGTTATTGAAGGTCCTCATCTTCTCGAACGAGCATTTGAAAGCGCCGCTGATCGGATTAAAGAAGTGGTCTTTACAGAGGAAGCACTGCTTAGCAATTCTGCACTCGCAAAGCGCGCACAGCGCAAAGGGATATCTATTTTTCGGGCAACTCCAAAACTCGCAGAAAAAATATCCGATACAAAAACTCCACAAGGAGTATTTGCAGTGATATCGATGCCAAGCCAGACCGATGCCTTGCCGGACAAAGGAGTTGTCATAGCACTCGACGATGTGCAAGATCCCGGAAATGTCGGTACGATCATCCGAACGGCTTCGTGGTTCGGCGCTAGCCGCATTCTATTGTCTACAGGTTGTGCAGATCCCTATTCGCCGAAGGTTCTACGGGCGACCCAAGGGGAGATTTTTGGAGTGGCTGTGGGCAATCGTGGGGACCTTCGTCAAAATATCGTATTTTTGCAGAAGCGAGGTTTTCAAGTTGTTGCCGCGACTGTCGAACCCTCTGCGTGTTTACTCTATAAGATGGCATTTGATCAGAATGTCGTGCTCATCTTCGGAAGTGAAGCTAGTGGCATTAGTAAGCCTATTCTGGGTTTGGCTGATGGGCAAATAGTCATCCCTAAATATGGCCTTGGAGAGTCATTAAACGTCGCAACAAGCGCAGGGATCGTACTTTCGGAAGTGATGCGAAAACGCAGTTGAAACAGGATGGATGAAATCGGATTCATACTGGTATACAGGGTGTAACGTTTTATGATCTTTGAAGTATATTATATTAAGATGTCATACGCCTTGTGGATAAGACGTTCATACTTCTAGGAAGGTTTGGCACACAACTTGCTAACAGTATTGAACAATATCGAGATAAGGGGTTAAAACATCAACCACCAATAACATGCAAGCCAGGGAGGCGGGCAATATGAAGACGACAAAAGTAGAACAACAGGGAACACCGCAGGAACGGGCGCAGGAATTTCTGCAGAAAGCGTATCGCTTGCAGATGTCCGGCCACGTTCAGGAAGCGATCGAGAATTACAA